>CAYQTM010000072.1:0-7317 GCA_964420355.1 uncultured Opitutales bacterium | reverse complement strand
CACCCCACACCCTAAACCCCCACCCGCCCCCTGCAATCCCATTATTGCCCCGCACTCAAGCCGAGTCAATTATAGCCCCCCAGGAAAACAATCACAAAACCACCATGGTTGAGCCCCGAAGCAAAAAGCCGACTCTCGGGGGTGCTGCGATCAGCCAGACAGGAGGGTCCCCAGCAGGTGGGCTCCAGAGATCCCTGCGTTGTGGTCTCTCAGGAAGAGTGGGATAAACTGACCAAGCCCAAAGTGCCAATGGGCAAATGGCTCATCGAGAACACCCCAAAGGCTGACCTTGAACTCCCGAAGCGAGGCATGAGCGCGAATCGCCCTATCCCTTTTTCTGAAGACGATTGATGACGGATATACTGCTCGATACCAACGTGCTATCCGAGCTGACTCGTCCCGTCCCCGCGCCTGCCGTTATTGATTTCTTGGCTGAGTTGGATCAAGGATGGCTGTCGGCAATCACGCTGTATGAACTGCTGCATGGCGCGCGCTTAAACAAGGCGAGGCGCAAGTCCAGTAACCTGCTGGCGTGGATCGAGCTACTTCAGGAGCAATATCGTGGCTACATATTGCCCGTGGATACGGCCATTGCTGACCAAGCCGCCCATCTGCGTGCGCGCTGCTCGTCCAAGGGACGCGCCTTGCATGTCGAGGATGGACTGATTGCCGCCACAGCCATTCAACATGATTTACCTCTGGCCACCCGTGACCGAATAGACTTTGAGGGAACAGGTGTTTTGTTGATCAACCCCTGGGCATAACTTGAGGGCGCGGGGCGTTTTTTAAGCCCATCGGTTGAAGGCGCGGGCGAATCGGTTAGAGTCCAACAAACACGCTATCACTATGGAAACTGTTAATCGCCGCCACTTCTTTACCAAAACCTTTGCCCTCGGGGCTACCCTGATGGGTGCTGCGGGGCTTCACCGCGCCTCGGCCGAGTATCTCACCGGGGTCGAGACCTTCAAGCTGCCTCCCCTGCCCTACGCCTACGATGCGCTGGAGCCGACCATCGAGGCGGAGATCATGCGCCTGCACCACGACAAGCACCACGCGGGGTATGTCCGCAAGGTCAACGCCGCGCTCGACGAGGTCGGGGCGGTGGGGCGCGATCTGGTCGACATCCTGAAAAACCTCGACAGCCTGCCCGCTGACGTCCGTGCCAGCGTGCGCCAGAACGGCGGCGGTGCCCTCAACCACGCCCTCTTCTGGGAAGTGATGAGCCCCGACGGCGGCGGCGAGCCTGCGGGCGAGCTGGCCAGCGCCATCACCGAGACTTTCGGCAGTTTCAGCGACTTCCGCGAGCAGTTTTCGCAGACCACCGGTGGCGTCTTTGGCAGCGGCTGGGGTTGGTTGAGCGTGGATTTCGCGGGCAAACTCTTCATCAGCAAGACGCCCAACCAGAACAATCCGCTGATGACCGGCTACGTCGAGCGCACGGGCATCCCAATCCTTGGGCTGGACGTCTGGGAGCACGCCTACTACCTGCAATATCAAAACCGCCGTGGCGACTATATCGACGCATGGTGGAACGTGGTCGACTGGGCGAATGTCGCCCTGCGCTACAGCGCCGCCCTGCGCGGCGAGATGATCGCCGACCCCATCAAGGCCTGACCCGCCGACACCACAGCGCAGCGGGCTTTGCGCTTCGCCACTTGCAACCGCTGAGCTACTCCCAAGGGTAAAGTTCAAGCAACTCTTCTGCACTCCAGGGGGCGGAGCGGTCGGTGGTAGAATCATCGCGCATGGTATCGACCTCGGAGGGTGCCACATAGTCGGCCTCGTTGCCCCATTCGTTGCGCACGTAGGTCAGCACAGCGGCGATGTCGCGCGAGCTGAGCGTGTCCTTGAATTCGGGCATGTTGCCGTTGTAAACATTGCCCTTCACCTCGATCGGCCCGGCCAAACCGTTGAGCAGGATGGAAATCACCTTCTCTTTCGGCCCTTCAACCCAGCGCGAATCGACCAGCGGCGGGTATTGCCCGGCCACGCCCAGCCCGTCGCTCTGGTGACAAGAGGCGCACTGGCCGTTGAAAATGCGCTTGCCGCGCGCCATCAGCGCATCCACATCGTTCTCCCAGTCAACCTGCGGAGGCGGCTCGCCACCGCCAGCCGTCCAGGTGTGGTCGTATATATCCGGACGCCAGTTGCCGTTATATTCCGCCATGTAGAATCCGCCCCAGGCAAAGAGCAGGGCAAAGAGCGCCATCAAAAACATCGGCACGGGGGTCAGCCCTTCGGTCGGCTCCGACTTCTCGCGCATCAATTGGCTGTGCACGGACTGGATTTTGGGGTCGCGCCCGCGCCCCTTCTCAAGCGTCACCTTATCGGGCTGCCCGAGATCCTCGTGCGCCTTGTCCTCCAGCGGTTCCTCGCCGGGCTTGGGCTTGTCTGGGTTGTCTTTTGCCATCACTGCGGAAGTTGAGCCTCGGGAACACTGTAGTTGAGCCGCAGGCTTTTGAGATATTCAACCAGCAATTGCGCGCGCTCGGTCGGGATGACCTCGTAACCTTCGGGAATGTGAAACTTGGTGGCGTCGCGCGGGATGTCGACCGCGTTGGGGTGCGGAGCCTCGCCGATCGGCTGGATTTTGTAAAGGTATTTAAAGGGCGGCATGATCGAGCCGGGCGAGGTGATCTGCGGATCGAAGAGGTGCTGGTGGTGCCAGGTGTCGCCAGCCAGCGAGATGCCACGGTCGCCGGTATTCTTGAGATCGGGGCCGGTGCGCATCGTGCCGAGCAGCACGCGCTCCTGCAAAATATAGTCGCGCGCCACCGCCTGCCGCTCGCCCCAGCCACGCGCCTGATCGGAGCCAAAGCCCTCGGGACGCACCTGCTGCGAGTGGCAATACATGCAGCCCAGCTCGATATAAATCTGCTTGCCCTGCTTGGCTTGGCCGCTGATGTCGATGGGATAGAGCGTGCGCTCCTCGGGATTGAGCGCGCCCTGCACCAGTCGGGTCGAGCCATCGGGCAGCGTGACCTCGGTGAACACACCTTGAATCACGCTCGCATCCTCTGGGCTGGGCTGGCCAGGGTTGAGCGGGTCGGGCTTGACCAGCGTCGAGGTGGTCTGCTCCAGCTCGCCGTATTGGATTTGGCTGGAGAGAATCAGCCCCGTCCACGAAAAGGCAAGGGTAAAGAAAATGCCCAGAAAGAGTAATGGAAGGTTCTTCATGGCTTAATCTCAGCGCAGTTACTCGCCCGCGCCCTCCCCGGCGCCCCTGGGTCGACCGAACAGGGTCGGTTCGTGATCCTTCTGCTCGGCAGCGGCCTTGCGCGCCTGCAGAAGCATCCAGAAGAAGTTGATGCCGAAGAAGATATGGCCGAGCATCAGCAGACTGCCCGAAACCGAGCGTGACATCAGCCAGGGCACCGTCGCGCGCACGGTCTCTATAAAGGTATAAACGGGCGTGCCATTCTCATCGAGAGCGTTCATCTGCATGCCCTGCACCCAGCCGCCGATGTGCAGCCCGACCAGCATGATGCCGATTCCAATGGCCACACACCAGAAGTGCAGGTGAATCAGCAGGGCGCTCGGCCACTCCCGATACAGGAAGCGCGGCATCATGAAGTAGATCGCGCCGAACATAACCATGGTGAAGAAGGCATAAACGCCGTGGTGGGCGTGCCCGACCGTGAAGTGCGTGAAGTGAGTGACGACGTTGATGTCGCGTAGCGCCATCGTCGAACCCACCAGACTGACCAACGTGTAGGACATCGCCCCGAACACGACAAAGCGTAGGGTTGGACTTCGCCAGACGTCCGCAAAGCTGCCGACCACAGTGAGGTGGTGGTTGATCGCCGTCACGATGACGGGGATCACCATCATCACGCTACCCACGATGCCCGCCGATTGCAGCCAGACAGGGATCGGCCCGCCGATCAGGTGGTGAACGCCCGCCCAGTTGTAAAAGAGAGCCAGCGACCAGAAGCCGAGCAGCGAAAGGTAGTAACTGTGAATCGGGCGCCCGAGCACCTTGGGGATCAGGTAATAAGCCGCGCCGACCCCGATGGGCGTGAGCCACAGCCCCAGCACGTTATGCGCGAACCACCAGTTGGTGATGCTCTGCACGGTGCCGCGCGCGGGGATCCAGAGGATCATGGTCTGCGCGACAATGTAGAGCCAGGGGAACCAGAAGAGCGCGCCGAGCAGATACCACTGCGTCACATAAACGTGGCGCGTGCGCCGAAAACGGAAGGCCATGACACCCCAGACGCCAATCATCGCATACGAAAACGCGAGCAGCGGCACCGCATAGGTCGGCATCTCCAGCCACTCGACCGAAGTCATGTCACCGGCCAGAATGCCGAAAACACCGATGGTCACGCCGATATTCCAGAAGATGCCTGCGATAAAGAGCAGCCCGCCATGCCGCACCGGTGCACGGCAGAGGCGCGCCATCATCCAGAGCGCCACCGCGAAGCCCGCCTGCGTCGCCCAGCCATAGGCCATCGCGTTGAGGTGCGCCGAGCGCGCGACACCAAAGGTCAACGCCTCGACAAGCCAGTTGGGCATCCAGGGCTGCGGCAGCAGGTAGGGGCTGTGCAGCGAAAACGAGGCGACCAGCGCCAGCACTGTGCCGATCATCAGCCAGAGCACGCTCGAGGCGAGAAAAAACAGTGCCGCCGGGCGGATGGAGCGGTCGATCTCGCTCAACGCCACCCGCTCACGCGTCTCTTTGGTCGCGTAAGGATCTTCTTGAGTGTAAAGTGAGGCCAGTGCGTTCATCCGGGAAAAGGGTCGTGTCGTTAAACGGCTAGGGTTGGGTTGGGCTTAAGATTTCTTGTCCTGCTCGGGGGCGTCGTGCTCCTCAGCTTTCTGGTTGGGGAAGCGATCCATCTGCATGCCTTCCGGCTCTTCATCGTCAAAAATCACAGTCGACTGCTTGTCAAAATCGCGAAGCTGCCCCTTTCGAATCGCCCAGGACAGCGCCCAAATCGCCACACTGAAAAAAATCAGCCCAAAAACGGCGATAACAATCAAATAAATATTCCAGGTCATGCTTGCTTAGTCCCCTCGGCCCCGATGTGGAGCCTCAGCCATCGCTTGAGCTGGTGTCGCTGTTGCGCTGAGAGGTGGCGGCTTCCTTGACGAGGATGTCCATCGCGCGCTCGACCGGGATTTTGTAAATTCCATCCTCGGCGTTGAGCACTTGGTAGCCGACATATTCGCTCTCCTGCTCAGTCGTCACGGTCTGGTAGGTATTGAGGCGCTCGTCCGCACTCACGGCGGTGGCGGCGCGCTCGGTGCGCGCCGGGCCAAAGACGTAGGTAATCAGCAGGATGCCGAGAAACAGCAGAATGAAGAGCACCCCGGCGATCACGCTGAGGGTGCGCGTCGCCATGCCCGGCTCTTTCTCAGGGTCGACTGGCGCAGGCGGATGCTCGCCGTGGGCGAGGTTTTTGGTGTCTTGACGTGGCTCACTCATGAGCTTCGATGGAGGTTTTTATCCGGGGATCGCGAATCGCGATGGGTTCAGTGGTGGCCAAACTGGTGAGGAAGGCCCAGGCGCAGATGCCGCCGACGCCGATCAGTGCCGCTAAGTCCCAGAGCAATTCAAAGCCGCCGAGCTGGCGCACTACGTAGCCGAGGGGATCGCTGACGCCATAGATCGTCTCTTTCCCGGGAATGATGTTGAAGTATAGATCGGCAAGGTGAAAGACGAGGATCCACGCGGAAATGAATACGATGCGCGGCACCACGACTTTGTTCCGATACCAAAGGAGATATATAAAAGGAAACAGAAAATGGGCAAAAATCAACCCCATCGACACATACCACCAGACATTGTATTCGCCGTCCTTGCCAAACTGGCGGATGTTATACCAGAAGGTTTCCTCGGGGATGTTGGCGTTATAAATGAGGAAGAACTGCGAGAAGCTAATATAGGCCCAGAAGACGGTGAAGGCGAGCGCCAGACAGCCGAGCAGATAATAATGCACGCTGTTGACCAGCCCCTTGAGCGGCCCGTAGGTAGCGAGCACCGCCAGCAGGATGATGCTGGCCGCGATGGCCGCGCGCATCGAGGCGGCGAAGAACCAGACGCCATACATGGTCGAGAACCAGTGGAACTCGAGGCTCATGAACCAGTCGAAGGCGGCGAAGGTCAGCGCGAGGCCAGCCGCGAACAGCCCGCCCGCTGAGAGGAAGAGGTTGCGCTTCGTCCAGATGGCCTGCCCGTCGCGGTCTTGCTCCATCGAAAACTTGCGGAGGAAGTAGGCCAGGCCGATGAAGATGCCGAAGTAGAAAAAGGCGCGGAAGAGGAAGAAGGGATAATTGAGGTAGGCGGCCTTGGCGACGTAAAGCGTATCCTCGGCAACCGAGAAACCGCCGGGCATGGTGTAGTTGGGATCCATCCACTTCCAGAGGACGCCCGCCGCTGCTGGCGAAATCAGCGGGATGAGCACCAACGGCAGAAAGATCAGCCCCAGCCAGGGGAAGACCGCGATCACATGCTCTTGCATCCGGCGAAACACCACCGACCAGCTCGCCTTGAAGACGTGCCCGAGCATAATCATAACCAGCGTGCCGATGGCAATCGAGAGCCAGAAGCTCAGCCCGACCAGCCAGCTCATCACGGCTCGGGTGTTGTCCTGCACCACGCCAGTGATCAGGCCGATGGCCGCCAGCGCGAGCCCGACCGCCCCGATGATGAGCGCCAGCTTGGCGTGCTTGTCCGGGCGCGCCTCGGCGTCGGTGTTGTGAGTAGTTTCGGTTTGGGTGCTCATTCGATTCCCAGTTCTGAAAGTTTCTCCGGCGCGACGTCCTCGCGCGTGGCATTGAAGGCGCGCTGCAGTGCCCGCACGTAGAGGACAACCGCCCAGCGCTCGTCGGGATCCAGCTTGTCGTAATAACCGAGCATCTGCCCCTTGCCCCAGGTAATGGTCTCGTAAAGCTGCCCCTCGGGCTGCTGCACAAAACTGCTGAGGTGGAGGTTGGCCGCCGGCACGCCATAGGTGGACACCACCCCGCGACCGTTACCGGTCTTGCCGTGGCAGACCGCGCAGTAAATCTCATACTGGGCGCGCCCCAGTTCCATCAGCTGCTGGTCAACCTCCACCGGAAAGCCCTCGACATAGTCCCCGGCCTCGGTCTTGCCGGTCGACCAGGGGAGGTTGCGGTAGCGCTCGGCCTCGAAATTGGTCGCGAAAATCGTGTCATCCAGCGCGGTGCCACGCATGACCGTGCCCGTCGGCGGCAGGCGGTCGTTCGCGCCATCGGGGAAGAACTCGTTCGCTCCCTGCGGCTTGTAGCGCGGCTGGAAGTCCATATCCGGGAAGAAATAAATCGGCGTCTTTTCCGATTTCATCCCCC
>CAYQTM010000071.1:0-7321 GCA_964420355.1 uncultured Opitutales bacterium | reverse complement strand
CCCTCCTCGGCAAACCGGAGGTCATCATCATGGACGAGCCGACCATCGGCCTCGACCCCCACCAGATTCAGGGCATCCGCCAGCTCATCGACCCCCTGCGCGGACGCATGACCGTCATCCTCTCCAGCCACATCCTCCCCGAGATCGAGGTCTGCAGCGACCGCGTCATCATCATCAACCACGGACGCGTCGTCGCCCAGGGCAAGCCCGAGGAACTGCGCGCCGAGCTGCTCCCCGAGGTCGAGACCATCATCGAATACCGAGGCAGCCCCGAGCTCGCTGAAACCGTCCGCCAAAGCCTCAACGGCGGCATCGTCCTGCGCGACACCCAGCCCGTCCACGACGACCTCCACCGCGCCACCTACGTCATGCAGGTCAGCGACCGACGCGGCGTCGAAGACCTCGCTGCTGCCTTCCTCAAGCAACCCGGCGTCCGCCTCAGCTCCCTCCACCAAGTCGAGCCCAGCCTCGAAAACATCTTCATCGCCGCCACCCGCCCCGCCTGGAAATCCACCCAGGACATCGGCCCCAAATCCGAAGACCCACCCACCGAAATCCCCAAGGATCCCGTCGACGAACCAAGCCCGGATTCAGATCCCAAATGAAAGAACCTAAACAGCCACTCGCAGAAGTATTTGGACATCTCCCTTCTGATATGTCTGCGAAAGCCAAGCGGTTCCGCAAGAATCGGCTGTGCCCTTTCAACAACAATGTTCCGAGTTGCACGAAGGATAAAGCAAAGGATCCGCTAGGCGTATGCAGTGTGCTCTATGAGAATAAACCCGTGATCACTTGTCCGGTTCGGTTCCGTGAAAACTGGCTCATAGCGGATGATGCGGCTGATTTTTTCTTCGGAGAGGACGCTAAATGGACTTCGTTGACCGAGGTGAGGCTGACGGATTATTATGGCAAGTCCGCAGGCAATATCGACGTGGTTCTGGTTGCATATAATGATAGTGGCGAAGTTTATGATTTTGGTTCGCTGGAGGTTCAGTCAGTTTATATATCAGGAAATGTAAGAGATCCGTTCATTCACTATATGAACCATTGCGAGGGCAATGAGGAGCTAAACTGGATTGGCCAACCAAACTATCCTCGCCCAGATTTTTTGTCATCGTCTAGAAAACGGCTAGCGCCACAGCTGATGTTTAAAGGAGGCATATTGAATGCCTGGAACAAGAAAATGGCTGTTGCCTTAGATGAAGCTTTCTTCAACACGCTTCCCAAGTTGAAGCGCGTTTCAAAAAACGAAGCAGATATGGCTTGGGTTGTCTACCGTTTGTCCAGCCAATCCAATCGGGCTTACGAACTCGAGAAAGTGGAGACTGTCTATACTCGGTTCACGGATGCGCTGAATACAATCACACGGCCAAAGGTTGGGAAAATCGATGGCTTTTTAAAACTACTTCAATCCAAGGTTGACGAAAAGCTGGAGAGCCCGCCCGACAATAGAACCATAGATTCACCTTTCGCTAATTAAAAATAATGCAAACTCTTTTGTTCGATGAAGAAGTAGCGGTGCCTAAGGCAGTGAACGTGGCATCTGTTCCTCAGCTAAGCCCATTTCGCTACCCAGGTGGAAAGACCTGGTTTATACCTCGCCTGCGAGAATGGTTGCACAGCCTGCCACTGAAACCGAGAAGACTGATCGAACCGTTCGCGGGGGGAGGCATTGTTTCACTCACGGCAGTCGCAGAAAATCTGGTCGAAGCCGCGCATATGGTTGAGTTGGACAGCGAAATCGCTGCGGTATGGGAAACTTTAATTGGAGGTGAAGGAAGCTGGCTTGCCTCTCGCATAATGAATTTTGAGATGACTAAAGAAAATGCGATCGAGGCACTGTCTGCAAACCAGGAATCAACACGTGAGAGAGCTTTTAAGACCATAATCAAAAATAGAACTTTTCACGGCGGCATACTGGCGGCTGGCTCTGGCTTTTTAAAGAAGGGCGAATCGGGTCGGGGCATTTTGTCGCGGTGGTATCCCTCGACATTAGCAAAGCGGATTGCGAGAATAGAGCTAATAAGAAGACGCCTTTCTTTTGAATGCAGGGATGGATTCGAAGTTCTGGAGGAGAACAAGACTGATGTGGAATCCGTATTTTTTATAGATCCTCCTTATACTGCGGGAGGCAAAAGAGCAGGCAGCCGGCTCTATACGCACCATCAATTAGATCACGAACTGCTTTTTTCTAAATGTGCTGAATTAGAAGGTGATTTCGTGATGACTTATGATAACGCGAGAGAGGTCAGAGACCTAGCGAGCAAGTATGAATTTGAGGCCAAACCCATCCCTATGAAAAACACTCACCATGCTGCAATGACCGAACTTGTTATTGGTAAAAACCTCAGTTGGATTCAAGGAGTAGAGCGAATGGATAACTAAATTCCTCCTTCATCAAATCAAATACAACTGAGCGAACCTTGCTGGATATTTATGCGTGGATTTTTTACATTATTGAAGCACGAGTTGCGGATGTTGCTGATATCGCCAGCGACCTATGTGGCGGCGGTGGTTTTTTTGTTGATGATGGCCTTCTTTTATTGGGCGGTGCTCGATGAGATGGCGCTGGAGGAGCAGACGGAGACCCCGGCGGCGACGGTGTTTCGCTTGTTTTGGTGGCCGGTGTGCTTTTTGGTGCCGCTGCTGACGATGCGGAGCCTGGCCGAGGAGCGTCGGCAGGGCACGCTCGAAACCATGCTGACGACGCCGGCCAGCGCGATGTCGGTGGTGCTCTCGAAGTTTGTCGCGGCCTATCTGTTTTATATATTGCTCTGGGGGCTGACCGCCGCCTTCCCCTTCATCACGCTGGAGGTCTCGCAGACGCCCGATCTCGCGCCGGTGCTGCTGGCGGCGACCCCGCTGATCGGCGGCCTGAGCTTTGTGGCAGTGAGCGGGCTGCTCTTCATCGCGATCGGCATCTTCAGCAGTTGCCTGACGCGCAGCCAGTTGGTCGCGGGGATGCTCAGCTTCACCCTCCTCTTCCTGCTCTTCCTCCTCGGCTGGATCACTGCCAACCCGAGCGGCTTTGAGACGGTCTGGCTGAGCTGGATCGAAGAGCCGCTCGGCTATCTACACACCTTTGCCCACCTCGACGACTTTGTGCGCGGGGTGATCGACACGCGCCCCTTTATCTACTACGCGAGCTTCACGGCGCTCTTCCTCGGCCTCTCGGTGCTGATCGTCGAGGCCAAGGCCTCGCGCTGAGCCGGCTGCGCCAAGCGTGGGAGTCGGCATTTCACCTGCCGGATGAATCCGTTTTGCCGCTTAGGGCAATTCGGGGGGTGGCTCTCGTTTCAGCGAGTGGGGATGCAGTTTGCCAGCGTTTACATTTGGAGCTGGCGGAGGCAGCTGATGGGCAGCTTGCTGGCGAGGATGTAAACTTGGTCACTGTCCTGCCAGACGCGGTAATGATAGCCCTCGGCTTCGTAGTAGGCGGTGCCTTCGATGAGCGGGAGGAGCTTGCCTGCCATCGAGGCGTCGCCCGTGAAGAGGTGGAGCGTCTGGTTGTCGCCGTTGTCGAAGCAGAGCAAGCCAATGGGGTGCCCCTCGAATTTCAGGCTGAGGCAGCCCAGCGCGCGCTGCTCTGCCAGACAACTGGGAAGCGCCTGCGGGGTGGGCGTCGAGTGCGTGCCCTGATAGTGCTGCAAAGTGTGGACGCAGTCGGACTGCATGTCGAAGCCGGGGAACTTTCCGGGCTCGAGCTGCTGGGTCAGGTGGCTGAGCAGGGGCGGCACGATGGAAGCGGTCGCCACGGCGCGGTTGTTCTGCGGCGCGCGCTCGGTCAGCAGCACGGACACGGTCAGCAAAACCGCGAGTGCGGCGGCCACGGCCAGCCCGCCCCAGGTGGCCGGGCGATTGAGGAAAATCACTTTGCCCGGCGCATCGGTCTCAGGCGCATCTTCGGCGGGCTTGCGCCGGGCACCTGAGCTCAAATACATCCCCGCCAGAATCTCATCGCGCAAGCCCTCGGGCGCGCGCACCTCGGCCAGCCGTGCGCTGAACTCGCGGTCGGCGGCGCGCTCAGCTTCCAGCCACTTGCCCAGCGACTCGTCCTGCTGCGCCGCTGCGAGCGCTTCGCGCAGCGACGGCTCGGCGTCGTCCTGCCCCTCGGGGCGGGCGGCGGAGAGCATGAGCTTGAGTTGTTCCGGGTTCATGGTGACGGTGGTTTGGCGGTTGCGATTAGCAAAGATATGAAAAGGGTTCAGGCGCGTTGCTGTTGCGCGGTGAGTAGCTCGCGGAGCTGATTTTTACCTCGGGAGAGGCGTGACATGACGGTGCCGATGGGGATTTCGAGCACATCGGCGATCTCCTTGTAAGAAAGATCTTTGAGATAGAAGAGGGTGAGCGGTGCGCGGTAAACCTCGCCGATCTGCTCCAGCGCTCGCAGCGCCATCTCGCCATCGGCGTTGCTCCGCACCTCGGGCTCGACCGACCCGCCGACTTCTTCCAGCACCTCGGGCTCATAGTGATCCTGGCGCTGGCCTTTGCGGCGGCGGCGCAGGAACTCGCGGTAGAGCGTGGTAAAGAGCCAGGTTTTCACCTTGGAGGCGTCGCGAAGACTGCTGCCTTTTTCGGCATAGATATAGAAAGTCTGCTGCACCAGATCGCTGGCATCGTTGGGATTCTTCGCCAAGCTATGAGCGAACCTGAAAAGCGGCTCATAGAACGCGTCGACTATCTCGTCAAAGGTCAAGGAACGTTGTCGTTGAGGGTTAGAGCGGGCAGGACGGCGCGAAATTCCCGTTTTAGCAAATAAAACTCACGCTTTTTGATGGGTCTATCCCATTTCCAGCTCGATGCGGTCGGCGACGGTGCTGGCGAAGTTCTCCAGCTCGGTGATCATCTGCTTGGAGAAGGTGAGGAGGAAGTTGTAACCAAAGACGCTGGGGATGGCGACGACCAGCCCGGCGACGGTGGTGAGCAGCGCGCCCGAGACGCCCGGCGCGAGGTTTTGCAGGGTGGCGGTCTCGCGCAGCGCCATCGCCCCAAAGGCATCCATCACGCCCCAGACCGTTCCAAGCAAGCCCAGAAAGGGCGCGCCGGTGACGATGGAGGCGAGCAGCACCATCTTGGACTCGTAGCGGTGAGTCTGCTCGGCGATGCTGCGGTGCAGGGCGTTTTCGACGTGCCCCATGCGGAGCTTGGCCTGGCGCTCGGAGTCGTCTTTGGGGTCGCCACCGAAGCGGTAAAAAGCTTCCAGCGCCTCAGCGACCAGCCGCGCATAGGGGCCGCGCCCAAAGCGCCGGGTGTTCTCGCCGACGGCCAGCAGCGCCTCCACCTCCGAGATGCGCGCCTCGAAGCTCTGGTTGAGCTTACGCATGCGGGCGAGGTCGAGGTATTTGCCGAGCATGACCGTCCAGGCGACCAGA
The DNA here is from genome assembly GCA_964420355.1 of uncultured Opitutales bacterium. GTDB lineage: Bacteria > Verrucomicrobiota > Verrucomicrobiia > Opitutales > JABSRG01 > CAYQTM01. Next base: position 1,949 of record CAYQTM010000071.1, on the reverse strand, counting down.
CTGAACACCATCAGCAGCAGGATGATGACCTTGCCCGCCACATTGGACTGGCCAAAGTAGGTAAAGATATTGGCCGACTCCGCCTGCGCCAGCAGGGGAGCCATCAGTGCCGAATGGAATAACAGTGCCACCGCCGACACTCTGCGCCATCCCCGCCCCGTCGGCAAACCATTTTCACCGCGAATGCGGAGGCGCGGAACCGAGGCGCGGTGTTACACCAGCAGTTCTTCCGGCATCTCTTCGAGGCTGCGCGCGGCGGCGGGCGAGCCGTCGACCAGCGGGTAGCGGAAGGTTTTGCCTTGGAAGTTGCGCATGACAACCTCTTTGTCGGTGATTTCCTGCACGTAGTCAGGGTTGACCGGCACCTTGCCGCCGCCGCCCGGTGCGTCGATCACAAACTGCGGGATGGCGTAGCCGGTGGTGTGCCCGCGCAGGCCGCGTATGATGTCGATGCCGGTGCGCACGTCGGCGCGCAGGTGGCGGCTGCCCGTGATGAGGTCGCACTGATAGAGATAATAAGGGCGCACGCGCATCATCAGCAGGCGGTGCACCAGCCGCCGCATCGTCTCGACGTCGTCGTTGACCCCCTTGAGCAGCACCGACTGATTGCCCAGCGGCACACCTGCAAAGGAGAGCGTCTCGCAGGCTTTCATCAAGTCCTGGGTGCACTCCTGCCAGTGGTTGACGTGGATCGACATCCAGATCGGCCCGTGTTTGCGAAAGATTTCGCCCAACTCGGGCGTGATGCGCTGCGGCAGAAAGATCGGGATGCGCGAGCCGATGCGGATGAACTCGACGTGCGGAATGGCACGCAGCCGCCCGAGCAGGTAGTCGATCTTGCGGTCGTTGAGTAGCAGCGGGTCGCCGCCCGAGAGCAGCACGTCGCGAATCTCCGGGTGGCTCTCGATGTAGCGCAGCCCCTGCTCGAATTCCGCGTGAAACCCGTAATCCTGCGCGCCCGAAACCAGCCGACTCCGCGTGCAGTAGCGGCAATAGGCGGCGCAACGGTCGGTCACCAGAAACAGCACGCGGTCGGGGTAGCGGTGGACGATGCCCTCGACTGGCTTGGTGTTGTCCTCACCCACCGGGTCGAGCAGCTCCTCGGGCGCGGTGTGCATCTCGCCGCCGCGCGGGATGACCTGCCGCCGAATCGGGCAGTCGGGGTCGTCGCGGTCGATCAGGTTGAAAAAGTAGGGCGTGATGGCCAGCGCCAGCTTTTTATTGGCAAAGTAGCAGCCTGCGCGCTCCTCGGGGGTCAGCTCGAGGTATTCTTCGAGCTGTTCGACACGGGTGATGCGGTTGGCAAGCTGCCAGCGCCAGCGGTTCCAGTCTTTGGCGTCGACATCAGCCCAGAGGCCTTGTCCGGAGTGCCATTGATCGCGGCGATCGTCTGGGAACATAGTCTTGGTGTGGGTGGAGTGATGCCCCGGAGGGCTTGCTTCCCCTCAAATCCATCGAAGTATGTCGATTTGTCAATTATCATAGTGAAAATTTCTAAAAGTCTGTTAAGTTAGCATTATGCCCGAGGCTCTGCCCCAGTCGGACGCGATCGCCGCGCGCTTCAAAGCGCTGGGGGATCCCGTGCGCCTGCGCATCCTGGAGCTGCTGCCCGCATCGGCCAACTGCGAGCACCGCAACAACGTCTCGCAGCTGTCGGAGCTGCTGCAAATCAGCCAGCCCACCGTCTCGCACCACCTCAAAATCCTGAAAAGCTGCGGCCTCATCAACTGCAAGAAGATGTGCCGCGACGTCTTTTACTGGCGCGACGCCGAGGCCGCCGAAGAGACGCTGGAGCAGTTGCGCCGGGCGCTGCGAGCGGGGCAGTAGCGTCAGTTGGAGATCGAGTAGGTCTCTTCAAACTTCTGGAGGGACTCGCGGTAGAGCGGCACGAGGGTCTCGACCACACGCGACAGCGGCTCGACCCCGTGGTCGAGCGCCTCATTCTCCAG
>CAYQTM010000070.1:0-7408 GCA_964420355.1 uncultured Opitutales bacterium | reverse complement strand
CATCGCAATGATGGGAATATGGCCGCCCTCCTCGCGCTCCAGCTCGCGGATGCGGCGGGTGGCGGCAAAACCATCCATCTTCGGCATCTGCACATCCATCAGGATGAGGTCGTAAGATTTGTTCTGAAACTCCTCGACCGCCACCACACCAGTGGGCGCAACCGTAACCTCGTGCCCCAGCCGCGAAAGGCGCTTCATGCAGACCTCCTGGTTGACCTCGTTGTCCTCGGCCACCAGCACCTTGAGCGGGCGCGCGGTCAGCGCCTCTCCGGGCGGCATGGGTGCGCGGGTGTCGCGTGGGTCAATTGCCAGACCAAACGTTTCCAAGATCACCTGCAAGAGCACCTTCTGGCGGACAGGCTTCGCGAGGGTGCGCTGGATGCTGAGCTGCTTGGCGCGCTCGGATTCCGAGCGGTTGAAGGAGCTGGACAGCATCACGATGGGCACTCTGGGCTGGAAGCCGCGTGCTTGAATCAGCGTCGCCACATCCAGCCAGTTAAGTCCCGGCATCTGCTGGTCGAGGACGATGAGGTCGTAGGGGCGCTCGCTGCGCACGGCCTCGTCGAGCGCCTCGATTGCCTGCATCCCGTTTTCGGCCTCGCGCGCCTGCATCGTCCAGCCCCGACACAGCTCGACGAGGATGTTGCGGTTGGTCTGATTGTCGTCGACGATCAGCACGCGCTTGTTTTGCAGAGTCTCGGCGCCGGGCAGTTTGCGTTGCTCGGAATCCGCGTCGGTTTTCAGGCGCAGAATGACGGCAAAGGTCGATCCCTCGCCCTCCTCGCTGCACACATAGAGACGTCCGCCCATCAGCTCGGCGAGCTGCTTGCAGATGCTCAGACCCAGCCCGGTGCCGCCAAAGCGCCGGGTGGTCGAGCCGTCGACCTGGGTAAAGGTGTCGAAAATATTGGCGCGGCGGTGGGCGGGGATACCGATGCCGGTGTCGCGGATCAGCAGGCGCAGCTTCACCTCGCTGGAGCCGGCCTCCAGACACTCGGCGCGCACCTCGATCTCACCGTCCTCGGTGAATTTGATCGCATTGCCGACCAGGTTGTAAGTGATCTGCTTGAGCCGGGTGGGGTCGCCGCGCACATATTGCGGCAACTGCGGATCGATGTAAGTGGCCAGCTCCAGCCCCTTGTCGCGCCCGAGCGGGGCGATGTCTTCGAGCGCCTCTTCGATGGCCGTGCCGAGGTTGAAGGCCACCTCCTCCATCTCCATTTGGCCGGCCTCGATTTTGGAAAAATCAAGCACGTCGTTGATCAGCTTGCTGAGCGTCGTGCCGCACTTGAGCACGGTTTGCAGGTAGCTGCGCTGCTCCTCGTTCAGCCCGCTTTCGAGGCACAGCTCGGTCATCCCCATGATGCCGTTGATCGGCGTGCGGATCTCGTGGCTCATGTTGGCGAGGAACTCGCTCTTGGCGCGATTGGCGGCCTCCGCGCGCTGGGTGGCCTCGCGCAGCTTGCGCTCGTGCTGCTTCAGCGTGGTGATGTCGCGGCTCACCCCGACCAGCCCCAGACAGCGCCCGTTGCTGTTGAAAACCGGCATCTTGGTGATCTGCATCCAGATCTGCTTGCCCTTGTCCTCAAATTCCACCTCGCGCCCCACGTCGGCTCGCCCGGTGCGGATCACCTGCTCGTCGATAGCGCTGAGCTCGCGCGCCAGCTTGGGCGGCAGCAGGTCGTCGAGGGTGCGCCCAATCTCGTCGCCCGGGAATGCGATGCCGCGACGACGCTGAAAGGCGCTATTCGTGATGATAAAACGCCCCTTGGTGTCCTTGAAAAACACGTCGTCGACCGTGTTTTCCATCAAGATTTGCAAAAGTTGCAGCTCGCTGCGGCTGCTCAAGACCATGCGATCGTTGATCAGCGGATTTTCCAGCACGATGAGGAAATGCTGGCCGGGCGCCCGCGGATTCTCGCGGATCATGAAGTCCAGCGGCAGCAGATCGTCGCTCACCCGCAGATTGAGACGCCCCTGCCAGGCGGCATCGGGCGAGGTGACTTCGATGATTTCAATCAGGTCGGGATCGCTCTCGCGCGCCGGAGCCACGACCTCGGTGATCGGCTTTCCCAGATAGCTGGTGCCCACATTGTCGATCAGCCGCTCGAAGGCCTCGCTCACGAAGAGCAGACAGTGATCCGCCCCCGTGACCAGATAGGGCCAGGGCATGACATCAATCAATCCCTCCAGTTTAGGAGTCGTCGTCGGAATGCTGGGAAAAGTTTGCAAAACAGGAAAGGCCTAGTATGAAGTCGTCTGTAAGCCGTTGATCTGTAACCAGCTCATCGGCTCAGGTTAGGGTTGAGAGCGCCCCTAATCAGGGGTAATACCTTAGCATATCTATGGAAAAGAAGGAAGCATCAAGCCCGCCAAAAAAAAGTAAAAAAGGCCTGCCCATGCGCTGGGTGGTCGCGGCCATTGTCATCTATATCGCGGTTTACAACTTCCTGCTCTTGCTCGACGCCTGCCGTGCTCCTTGAGGCACAGACACCGCACCCGCGACTTTTGTTTCATCGCGCCACCACCGTGCTGCGAAAGGAAAAAGCCAATGCCGGGGTGGCATTGGCTTTTTCACTCTCACCTGATTGCAGGCAATTGAGCTAAACTTCCTTAGTTGGCGGCATCTTCAGCGGTGCGGTCGAGGGATCGACCGGCGGCTCCAACGTCTTCGCCGACCCCTTCCATCGTATTGCAGCCGCTGAAGCCAGCGAGCAGTGCGGTGAGTGTCATCAGTAGAATGAGTGTTTTTGAGTTTTTCTTCATAACAGGTCTCGGTTACGCCAGAATCATGCCAAGCTTTGCGCTCGACTTTTTTTGATGGCTTGGAACAAGGTGTTGCTTTGTAGTTTTCAGACTCTTCGCCGCATGTATTTACAGGAAATTGTCATCAATGGCTTCAAGAGCTTTGCCGACCGCACCACGATGCCGCTCAATCCGGGTGTGGTGGCGATTGTCGGCCCCAATGGCTGCGGCAAGAGCAATATCGCCGACGCCATTCGCTGGGTGCTGGGCGAGCAGAGCGCCAAGGCGTTGCGCGGCGGCAAGATGACCGATGTGATTTTTGAGGGGTCGGATCAGCGCAAGCCAGTGCAGTTGTGTGAGGTGTCACTGCGTTTTGCAGATTGCGAGGCGCAGTTGGGCACGGCTTATGGCGAGGTCGAGGTGGCGCGACGGGTGACGCGCGATGGCGGGAGTGATTACTTTATCAATGGTAAGGCGAGCCGCCTGAAGGACATTCAGCGGCTGTTTATGGATACCGGCGTCGGGCGGGTGAGCTACTCGTTTCTGGTGCAGGGGCAGATCGACCAGATTTTGTCGTCCAACCCGGCAGAGCGGCGAATTATCTTTGAAGAGGCAGCGGGCATCACGCGCTATAAGGCGCAGCGCAAAGAGACGCTGCAAAAGCTGGAGCTGGTCGATCGGAATCTGGCACGGGTGACCGATGTGATCGAGGAGGTGGGACGGCAGATCGGGTCGCTCAAGCGGCAAGCGAGCAAGGCGATCCGCTACAAGCGGCTGAAGCATCGGGTGACGCACCTGGACTTGGCCGAGAGCCGGTTTCGCTGGGGTGAGCTGGATGGCGAGATCAAGGAGGTCGAGGGGAAGGCCGGTGGGCTGCGGACGCGGGCGGAGGAGCTGACGGCGTCGCTGGCCGAGGCGGAACAGCAGGTGAATGCCCAGCGCGAGCAGCGCAGCGAGCTGACCGAGAGCCTGCAACGCGCGCAGCAGCGGGTGTATGACATGCGGGCGTCAAAGGAATCGGCGGAGAATAAGGCGGAGTTTGCCGAGGTGCGCAAGAAGGACGCCGAGGAGCAGATCGGGAAGATCGAAGTCGAGCTGAAGCGTCTGGAAGAGCAGGCGGCTGAGCTGGAGCGGCAGGCGAAGTCCGATAGCGAGAGTCGGCAGACGCAACTGAACCTGATGAGCGGGAGCGATGAGGAATTTCAGTCGAAGAATCGCGATTTGGCAGGGGCGCAAGAGCGTCTGAATGCGCACGAGAAGGAGCTGCAGGAGCGGAAGCAGAAGCTGCTGATGCTGGAGAGTAGTATCACGCGGCTGCGCTCGAATTGCACGACGCTGGAGGTGGAGCTGAAGAGCGGACAGGCGCGGCAGTCGGGTCTGCGGGATAATTTAGCGAGCCTGAGCGGGGATGCGGAGAAGCTGGAGGCCGAGGGGAAGGATTTGGAGCGGGCGCGCGCCAAGCGCGAGGGTGAGCAGCAGAAGCTGGAGACCCAGATGGCCGAGGCCAAAGAGGCGCTGGGCGACCGATTGGGTGATTTTCGCGAGCGGCAGAAGGAGATTCAGGAGCGGGATCGGGCGCTGGCGCGGAAGAGCACGCAGTTAGGTATTTACGAGAAGCTGGATGCGCAGTTGGAAGGCGTGGGCGCAGGGGCGAAGGCGATTTTGCAAGGGAAGTTGGCCGACTTGCTGCCGCCGGAAAAGATAACGCCTCTTAACAGAGGTTTGCAAGTGGAAGAGGCTTGGACGGGGGCGGTGGAAACCCTCCTCGGCCCTCTGGCCGACGCGTTGGCGGGCGCTGATTTGGAGACCGTGCAGGCGACCATCGAGCGGCTGGCGGACAAGAAAACGGGGTCGGCGGCGTTCTTCTTCACCCGCGCAGGCGCGGGCGCGTGGGGGGGAGCCCTCGGCGAGCCAGGGGCTAAGGTGCTGGCGGCCTCGCAGGTGGTCGAGGCGGAAGACCCAGCGCTGGCTGAGGCGCTGGAAGCAGCCTTGGCGGGCGATTTGTTGGCGGAGTCGCTGGCCGATCTGCTGGCGTTTTTGAAGGCCAACCCGGAGGTGCGCTTTCGCAGTGCGGCGACCAAGGACGGGGCGCTGGTCGATGGTCGCGGTTTTATCATCGGCGGGCGCAGCTCGGGGAAGGCCGAGGCGTCGGTGTTGCAGCGACGCAACGAGATTCGGCGTCTAAAAAAGGAATTGGAGGCCGAGCGCAAGGAACTGGATGCGCAGCAGGAGCAGGCCAAGGGGATTCAAGAGCAGATCGATGAGATCGAGGCGACGGTCGAGGAGCTGCGGGGTCGCCAGAGCGAGACCAGCCGGGAGCTGAGCACGATCGAGGCTCAAAAGACGGCCAATCAGCGGGCGCGTGAGGCCAATGCCCAGCAGCGTGAGCGTGCCGAGCGCGACCTGCGGCAGGGGGACGAAAAGCGCGGCGAACAGGCGCAGCAACTGGAGGCGGCGCGTGAGAAGCTGAGCGGGGCGGAAGGCGAGATCGCCAGTGCGCGGCAGGCCATCGAGACCGCCGAGCAAGAGCTTGCCGCCGCCCGCGAAGCGCGCGACGCCCGTCGGGAGGCGCTGAACGACGCGCGGTTAGAGATGTCCGAGAAGCGCCAGCGTCTGGAGACGCTGGAGCGGACGCTGTCGTCGCTGGAAGCGCAGAAAAAGGATATTGAAAACACGAGCACGCGGCGTCGGCAGGAGATTGATACGCTGCGCGAGCAGATTCAGACCTGCGATTATGAGGCGGGGAATCAGCGCGCCGCCGCCGAGCAGATCGAGCGCACGCTGGGCGTGACGATGGAATCGCTCGACAAGGAGCGCGCGCGGTTGAAGGAGGTCGAACAGGAGCTGCTCAAGACCGAGGAGGCGCTGAAGACCCAGCGCGAGGCCGAGCGGCAGGCGTCCAGCCAGCTCTCGCAGTTGGATGTGCGCTTGGCGCAGTTGCAGTCGAAGCGTGAATTTATCGCCGATAAGGTGCGCGGGGAGTATCAGTTGGAGGTCGGCGGGGTCGACTGGAAGCGACAGCTTTGGGAGGCGGATCGGGAGTTTAAGCGGGTGAGTCTGGATGATCTGGAGGAGGGCGAGGAGCTGGAGGCAGAGCCCAAGCAGGTCGAGCGCGAGCCGTTTCCGGCGGAGCTGCAACCCTACGATCATACGGATTGGGCACCGCTGCGCGAGGAGATCGAGGAGTTGCGCGGGCGACTGAATTCGATGGGCCCCGTGAATCTCGTGGCGATTCAGGAGTATGCGGATCTGCGGCAGCGCTATGGCTTTCTGAAGGAGCAGAGCGACGATCTTTGGCAGAGCAAGGAGCAGCTCACCAACGCGATCGAAGAGCTGAATGCGACCTCACAGCAGCTCTTTGCCGATACCTTTGAGCAGATTCGCAAGAATTTTAAATACACTTATGACAACCTGACTGGCGGCGGCATCGCCGACCTCGAACTGGCCGATACAGAGGACGTGCTCGACTCTGGGATCGAGATCATTGCGCGCCCGCCCGGCACGCGGCTCAAGAGCCTCAGCCTGCTGAGCGGCGGACAGAAAACCATGACGGCTGTCGCGCTGCTCTTTGCGATTTACATGGTGAAGCCCAGCCCCTTCTGCGTGCTCGACGAGCTGGATGCGCCGCTCGACGACGCCAACATCGGGCGCTTCTGCGAGATGCTCAAACGCTTTACAGAATACTCGCAGTTCCTCATTATCACGCACAACAAGCGCACGATTGCGGCTGCCGATCTGATCTTCGGCGTGACCATGCCCGAGAAAGGGGTGTCGAAGCTGCTCTCGATGCGTTTTAACAAGGGCGCGGATCGCCCGGAAACCGAAACCGGCAAGACTATTGCGATTGGCTGAGGCGTCCGGCGGGGTTGGCTTCGCACGCAACTGGCGTTGCGCACGCGTGGGGTGGGGCGGGGCGCACAGCGCCCCGCCCCCCCAACGCCTACCTGCCCCGCAGGTAGGAAGTGTCAGACCTGCGAGCTTTGACTGCCACAGGTCAAGCAGGCGCTTGGATGAACTCAGTTCTCCTCAAGCTGGTCGGAGATCTCGCGGAGCCAGTCGCGGAGGAGGAACTGCTCGTATTCGAAGGTTTCGAGGCGGGCACCGGTGTGGTAGTCGGTGAGGTAGCCAACGCCGATTTCGCGGGTTTCGCCCTCGACCAGAGTTTCGCCAGTAGCGCTTTCTATTTTGTAGGTGAATTCAAGCTGGGGTGCGTATATGTCGCGCATGACGCGGATGTCGGTGCCCCGCCGAATCTCGATGCGGCCAGCCATGTCGACCTCGGTGAAAGTGAGGTGGAGGCGGGCACCGTCGGGGAGGTAGCGCGGGGCTTTTTGCTCGAGATACTCGGTGATGTCGCGCTTGAATTTATCGAAGTCTTTTTGGGTGCTGGCGAAGCCGATGCGCAGGTCGTGGAACTCTTTGGGGTTTTTCAACTCGACGGTGGCTTCAATGGTGGGTTTGTCTTCCTGAGCGAGCGCAGGCAGTAGCCCGGCGGCGCAGAGCATGAGGCTTATACTGATGATCGTTTTCATAGGGAGGTAAGAGGCGCAAAGTCGATGCCAATTCCCGAAAAAATTGGGTGGTGCGAACTGCCCGGAAACCGAATTGGGCAAGACTATTGCGATTGGCTGAGGCGTCCGGCGGGGTTGGCTTCGCACGCAAC
>CAYQTM010000069.1:2111-7413 GCA_964420355.1 uncultured Opitutales bacterium | reverse complement strand
AAGCCCCAGAGCGCGTTGGCCACGCCGGTATAAATCTCGGGCTCGGTCAGCATGGCGGGCGCGGCGGGGATCTCCGCAAAGTAGTGACCGGTCTGGGGATCGAGCAGGGTGGCCGCCCCCAGACTGAACCCGGTATTCTCGAAGATGCCGCCACGAATCGAGACATCGCCCTGCGCCTCGGCCAGATTGCGCGCCTGCACATCGACCAGCGGCTCGAAGGTCAGCGCGGAGACCGGCATAGGGAAGGTGCCCGCCGGTTGGGGATTGGCCACGCGCGGCGCGGTCGCCTCGAAGGGCGACAGCTCTTGCAGCATCGGCTCATTCGCCGCCAATCCCACGCCAGCCAAAGCCGCCAGCGCCAAAACAAAGTGCTTCTTATAGAGTGTAGGTGCCATGCCTCCTTTCAAATCGGCACCTGCCGCCCTGACAAGCCTAAATGTTAGATTTTTACCGAGGCTAAACTTAACAATTAGAGCAGCTATGCCCTCGTGATGCAGTTTTTGTGTAATTGTTCGGTCGATCGACCAGCACCAACGGGGCAATTCAGCCAGACCGGGGCAACGCCCCGGGACAGGAAGCCCCACAGAAAAAGCCCTCTCAGGTCGACTCAACGGATAAATCGAGAAGATACCATCATCGTTTGTAACGCCCTTACAGGGCTTGGTATTGCTGGTGAACCAATATCCCAGGGCGGTGCCCTGGGCTGTCGTGGTGCGCCCCTTCGGGACTTCGCTCTGGGCTGTCGTCGACTCGGCGATGCAGAGGAACCGGTTCGGGATTGGGTGCATGAAACGCCGGCTCGGCGACTTGAGGCTTTAGAATTTCTAAGGCGGAGCTATTATGGCGAAGATTATGATTCCAAACCTATTCAACGCGTTTATCGAATTACTCGAAAAGAACGCGGTTAGGTATCTGATTGTGGGCGGCTATGCGGTCGCTTATCGAGACATTGCGCAGGACTTCGCGATATACAGCCGCGTAGCGGCGTCAGATTTTAGCCGTGGCGCGTGAGCCCACGGTAGCTGGTCTTCAGAGATACAGCCGCAGAGCGGCGGCAGATAGCGCATCGAATCGCTATCGAACTCCAGAATCCAAACAGCTCTATATCGCCGCTACGCGGCTCTATTTTGGGGATCACTGTTATCCGTGGGCTTACGCACCACGGCTAAAATTTACCGCCGCTCAGCGGCTTGAAAAAGGTTTTCTTACGTTTACTGGCATTGGGTTTATCTGCACTTTACCAAACCGGAGCTGTGATCTCGGGCAGTCTGCATCTATACTTCTGCTGAGCGGGATTAAAAAGGTCTATCCACTCCAACTGCATTATCACGGCCAAGGAGCGCGCGGCCTTGCGGTTGCCGTTTCAGAAAATCAAGCTCCTTGGGTGGCAGGCACTTGCGTAAAATGAGGGAATTTCCTGTCAGGCTTTGCTTGTCGTCGGCGCGCGGGCGTGCTACCCATAGGTGTGCGCGGCGAATGCCCGCTCGTTCTCGTCCACAAAAAATGTCCACCACAGCCACCCCAAACGCTTGAAAGCCATGCCGATGCGCGTCGAACTCACCGAATTCTGTCAGGATTTCACCCATAAGCTCGAACCCTTTTCGCAATCGCTGGATCAGTCGGTGGTTGCGCTGCACAACTTGAGCGAGGGGCGGCGGCTGGAGACTCTGCTCTCGCGGCTGGTCGACAACCAGCACCGCTTCAAGATTCTGATCGACAAGGCGCGCGACCAGCACGCCTACCTGCTCATCTTCGGCCCGCTCAAAAGCGGCAAGTCCACCCTGATGAACGCCATCAGCGGCTCCTACGTGAGCGAGGTGTCGAGCCTGCCCGCCTACCCCTGCCTCGTTTACCTGCGCGAGGGCGAACCCAAACAGTTTTCGGCCACGCTCTTTAACGGCCAGAAGAGAGATTTTGACTCGCCCGAGCAGCTCCAGCAGCACATTGAGGACGCCCACGAGGCGCTGGCCGACCGCATCCGCCGCTCCGACCGCGATGGCACCAGCTTCAATCCTGCCGATGACTTTCAGGAGGCCATCCGCCGCATCGACTTCATCATGCCCGCGCCCAATCTGCGCGAGTCGGGCACCATTCTGGTCGACACGCCCGGCCTCTACACGAAGATGAAGTATAATTACGCGCAGTTGACGCGTGATTTCCGCAACAACGCCGCCTGCGCCGTCTTCGTGGTCAAGACCGACAACCTGTTTTTCGAGCAGGTGTTCGATGAGTTTGCCGACCTGCTGGAAGTCTTTTCGCGGGTGTTTCTGGTGGTCAATATCGACTCCACCAAGAAGGACTTGTCCGAAGATGGCGAGCTGGAGCCTTCGCTCGAAACCAGCGACCCGCGCAAGGTGATCGAGGCCTTTGAAAACCTGACCGTTAGTGCCCAGTTGCGCGAGGCCATCGACCGGGGGCAACTGAAAATCTACCTGATCGACCTCCTGCGCACCGCCTCGCGCAGCCTCAAGGGTGAGCGCTTTATCACCGAGACCGAGGCCGCAGCGCCTGCCGATGAGGAAGCGCCGCCCGCAGCGACTCAGCCCGAAGAGGAGAGCGTCGAGGAGGAAAGCCATGCCGGCGAGGACTATTCGGACGAGCCGGAAGAGGATGTCGAGGAGCCGGATACGGAGTTTGCGGTGTCCTTCCAGCAGGATGCGCCGGTCGAGGGTCTGGAAGAGGAGGTCGACGAGGAGCAGCTTGAGAAGTCGCAGGAAGAGCGCGAGGCCGAGAGCGCCGCGACCGAGCCCGCCAGCACCCACGCCGAAACCACCGGAGCCGCCCCGCGCGCTGCCGTGGGCGAGGAAGCCGAGATGGTCGACACCAGCCCGCGCGTGGGCTTCGAGATTTTCCTCAAGGAGCTGACCGAATACCTCAACAGCAGCGCCTATATTGTCGAATTTATGGCCGACAGCCTGCGCCAGGCCGAGCTGATCGTCAACGAGATCAAGTCCGAGCAGGAAGCGCCGGTCATCCAGGAGATGCGCCGCGAAAACAGCGAGCTGAAGACCAAGGCCGAGGACACTACCGCGCTGATCGGGCGGCTCGATGCGCTCAAGAAAGAGACTTGGGACGAGCCCTTCCAGCAGTTCAAAGAGACCGTGCAGTCTGGGCTCGACGAGGAGCGCCAGCAGGCCGCCACCGAGCTGAAGGACAAGCTGCACAAGCAGGTCGATTCATGGTTCGAGCGCGACGACAGCCTCAAGGATCTGGTCGAGGGCAGCGTCTATATGAAGATTCGCGCGCTGACCGAGCAGCTGCGCAACAAGGCGATCGAGGCCATCCGCCAGCGTGGGCGCGGGCGCAACAGCGGCCTGCGGCTGAGCGCCGACACGGTGGGGCGCTTCCACAATCTCAACTTGAATTTCGACGACGTTTTCCCCGCCTTCGAGGGCAAGCTGGCCGGGCACTTCCCGGAGTCCGACAAGCTGACCCAGATCAACGTCAAGCAGGAGGAAATCCCGGTCAAGCGCGGCTTCATGGACTACATTCTCTTCCGCAGCGAGGGCAAGGTGCGCCGCAAGCTGCTGGGCGAGGAAAGCCCCTCCGGGCGCCGCATCTCGGTCGCCGCCAAGCAGAAGCGGCTCGGCGAGCCGGGCAAGGCGCACCTCAAGTCGACCATCGACCGCTACGTCGACGAGACGCTGGAGACGGGGGTCAACAAGGGCGTGGCCGATGCGCTCGATGCCTATAAGGAGTTTTATAAGTCCTCAGCCAGCAAGCGCTTCGAGACGCGTGAGAAGGAGCTGCTCGGCGAGCGCGACGGCTATCTCAAGCGCCACCGCGAGCAGCAAAAGGTGCTCGATGCCCTCGACGAGCTGGACGGTGCCTCCGACGCCGTGCTCGACAGCACCAGCGACCTCCACCGGCGCTACGTCGCCGACAAGCTGCCCGCTGTTCACCCGGCCAGCGAGGACGAGCCGGACTACGCCAACGCGCCCACCAGCCTCAACCTTGGCATCGACGACCTCGAAGAGGAGGACGAAGACGACTCCAACGGCATAACGCCGGAATCCCGCCAGCGCGAGGAAGACAAGGACAACGACTTCCGCACCCTCTAAGGTTTGAAAGGCTTGCGCCCGCGAGTTTTGCTCGGCTGCACTTTACGCTTTAACCGGGCGCGGCGGCGGGGTAGAAAGGGGCATGGAGCAGTTTTGGGCGGATCTGGAGTTTGTTTACGTCGATTTTCCGTGGTTTTTCTGGATACTGGTGTTTGTATTCGGGGCGATTGTCGGCAGCTTCCTCAACGTCTGCATCTACCGCATCCCCGCCGGGCGCTCGGTCATCTACCCCAGCTCGCGGGGCGCGGACGGCGAGCCCATCGCCTGGTATGACAACATCCCGATCCTCAGTTGGTTCATTCTCGGCGGCAAATCCCGCGCCACGCGCAAGCCCTACTCCTTTCGCTACCCCTTCGTCGAGGCGCTGACCGCCGGGCTTTTCCTCTGGAGCTGGCTGGCGCTGCCGCCGGACGTGGCGGTGGCCGGCTGGGTGCTGATCGCCTTCATGATCTGCGCCACTTTCATCGACCTCGACCACATGATTATCCCCGACCGTTTTTCGGTTGGCGGGATGCTGCTCGGGGTGCTGCTTGCCGGGCTGATCCCGGCGATGCATGGCGAGCTGGGCATCGACGCCGCCGCGCGGGCGCGCTCGGTGGTGAGTGCCCTGCAAGGCGCGCTCATCGGCTCAGCCAGTGTCTATTGGCTGGCCACGCTGGCGAGTCTGGCGCTCCGCAAGGAGGCGATGGGCGAGGGCGACGTCAAACTGGTCGGCGCGATCGGAGCTTTTTGCGGCTGGCAGGGCGGGGTTTTTGCGCTCTTCGGAGGCGCGACCCTCGGCAGCATCGTCCTCCTGCCTATCATGCTCTATCAGGCGATTTTCAAGAAGAAGCCCAGCGGAGTCCCCTCACCCAAACCCATCAAGGACGACAAACCCACCGACCGCAGCGACATCGCCCTCGCCACCGAGCCAACCGAGGAGGACGAGGGTCTCGGTATCGGCATGGCCGTGCCCTTTGGCCCCATGCTGGCCGCCGCCGGCGTCCTCTATTTCCTCTGGCTCCACCAGCCCGTCGACGCCTATTTCGAGATGATTGCCGAGCTAATCAGCGGCAGTTTCTAATCATTGCGTGGATCTCAAATGGGCGTATTTCTCCCTGTCGCTGGCCTTCGATGTTCAGGTGCAATGCCGTTGCTCAGAACTCAGAACTATTTCTGCCCCAGAATCGTATTGATCCTGCCGATCAGCGCGGTGGGGCTGAAGGGTTTGGTGAAGACGTGGCGGGCACCGGCGCGGCTGA
>CAYQTM010000069.1:0-2011 GCA_964420355.1 uncultured Opitutales bacterium | reverse complement strand
AGCGCGGTGGGGCTGAAGGGTTTGGTGAAGACGTGGCGGGCACCGGCGCGGCTGAGGGCGTCGTGGGTGCTTTCGCGGCCTTGGCCGGTGACGACGATGACGGGGAGGTCTTCGAGCTTTTCGTTGGCACGAAATTCTTCGATCAGCTCCTTGCCGGAGCGCCCTGGAAGCATCAGGTCGATGACGGCCAGATCGGGGTGCTCTTCGAGGGCGCGCTTGACCACGCTCAGCCCCTCGCGGCAGGTGATGGTCGCGTAATTGGCGCGGCGCAAGTGAAATTCCAGCAGCCGAGTCATCACCGGGTCGTCATCGGCTATCAAAATCTTTTTCATCTTTATGTCTCCAGAAGAGCAGCGTCTGATCGTCCTCGGGCTCGCCAGGCGTGGCGTTGGGATCGGCATCGCGGATGCGCGCCTGAATGCTGTCCCAAAAACGTGAGGCATCGCGCAGAGGACTTTGCTGCTGGACGAAGTTGAGGAAGGCGTCCCAGCCCCAGACCTTGCCGTTGTCGCGCCATTCAAAGAGGCCGTCGCTGACGATGAGCAGCCCTTCGTCGCCGGTCAGGCGGATGCGGTCGACTCGGTAAGTGGCGTCATCGAAGAGGCCGAGCGGCGGGCCGCTGGACTCCATCTGGCGCTCGACCTGGCCGTTGCGGGTGAGGACAAAGGGGCAGTGGCCGGCGTTGACGAGTTCCATGTGGGTGAGCTTGTGGTCGATCTTGGCGAGGGCGCAGGTGGCGAAGATGGTGAGGTCGCCCAGCAGGTTGCAGAGCTGGCGATTGAGGTTGAGGATGACGCCTTCGAGCGTGAAATTCTGGTCGATGAGGACGTGCAGGGCGGTGCGGATCATGGCCGCGAGGAAGGCCGCCGAAGCACCTTTGCCCATCACGTCGACCACCACCAGCACCAGCTCGCCCCGGCGATTGAGGCAGGCCTCGGCGTAGTCGCCCGCCACCTCGCGGGCGCTCTGGCGGTGGACGTGGACGAGCCAGCGGTCGTTGCCCTGAGCGGGCGCGGTGGGCGGCAGCAAGGTCTTCTGAACGTTAGCCGCAATCTCCAGCTCGCGCAGCGCCCGCGCCTCGCGGTTGCGCGAAATCGCGTGGTTGCCGTTGGTCAGCGCGATGCCAAAGAGGTCGGCGAAGGTGCGCGCGGTGTTCAGCTCGGCGGCGTTGAAGGGTTCGGCTGCTGCCTTGCGCACGAGCGTCAAGCGCCCCAGCCGCGCATCGGCACCGGCCTTGATCGGTATGCTCACCCCGCTCCCGTAATGGCGCAGCGGGTCGATCCCGCGCATCTCGCTGGGCGATTCCCAGAAAATTTCGACATAGCTCTGACTTTCCAGCCCGTCGAGCATCTGGCACCAGGCCTTGCTGCGGTAGTGGGGCATCTGCCGCAAATCCTGCAAGAGCGCATTGTGGAGCGACCCAGTGAGCGCGATGTAAATATTGTCGGCACGCACCACTTTTTGCAGATCTTTGATCGCCGCCTCGATAAACGCGCCCACGTTATCCGACTGAATCAAGGCATCGCCCAGGCGATAAAAGGCGGCGAGGCTCTCATAGCAGAGGGAAATTTCTTCCAGCGCGCGGTCGAGCAACTCGTTGTCCTCGGCACGCTTGTTATTCATCTGCGAATGGCGCTTGATGAGCACTTGCCGGTAGCCGTCCTCGCTGCGCCAGTGTTCCCAGCTGTCGCAAAACGTGCGGATGAGAAACAGCCCCCGTCCGCGCGGCTGGAGCACATCGACCGGCAGCCCCGGATTGGTCTCGCGGCGTACCTGCGGCCCCGGCCCGGGGTCGGCTACCTCCAGCTTGATGTCCTCGCCGCACTGGTGCCAGGCCACCTGCACCTGATCCTTGCTGTTCGGGCGGCAGCCGTGCTTCATCGCATTGACCACCGACTCCGACAGCACCAGCTTCCAGTGCTCCACCGACTGCGCATCCAGCCCGCACTCACCCAGAAAGGCCGCGAAGGCCGAGCGCAGCTCCTCCACCGCCTCGCGGTCGGCCGGCAGG
>CAYQTM010000068.1:0-7431 GCA_964420355.1 uncultured Opitutales bacterium | reverse complement strand
CGCAAAGTGATCTGCAGCCGAGTCAGACAAGGGGCGCAGTGGCACACCTTGATCCTCAATCATTAGAGTGGTTTTCGATGAGCCGTGCTAAGCCGGTTGAGCGACAAAGGCTTGCGGCTCTGCGAAGCTGCACTGACAAGTGCCGCGAGTCAGTGGCGCAAGTCTTTGCCGCCAAGCAGATTGGTGCGGATCGCGAAATAACACTCTAATGATTGAGGCATTCATAAATTATCGAGTCCATGCGTTGACTCCTTTCATTTTATTGTGCGAAGTGCTCCCAAAAGTGCTCCGTCAGGCGGGCAGTGACTTCCGCTCGCGAGGGAGTGCTGTCGAGTTCAGCGGCCATCGAGCTGACCGCGCCGTTGGTGATGCCACAGGGCACGATGCCGCCGAAGTGAGCGAGATCGGGGTCGAGGTTGAGCGCAAATCCGTGGTAGGTGACCCACTGTTTGACCGCCACGCCGATCGCCGCCAGCTTGCGTGACCCCGCCCAGATGCCGGTCATGCCGTCGCGTCGCCCAGCCGCGATCCCAAAGTCGCCGACCGTGCAGATCAGCACCTCTTCGAGGTCGCGCAGATAGGCGTGAAGATCGCGAGTGCGGCGCAGGTCGATGATGGGGTAGCCGACGATCTGCCCGGGGCCGTGGTAGGTGATGTCGCCGCCGCGATTCGTCCGCACCACCTCGATCCCCTGCTTTTCGAGCTGCTCTGCCTGCCAGATGAGATGCGCCTCGGCACCCTTGCGCGCCCCGATGGTGTAAACCGGCTCGTGCTCATTATAAATGAGGGCGTCGGGCACCTCGCCGGCGATCCGCTGCCGCACCCGCTCGAGCTGCCGGTCAAAGGCCTCTCGATAGCGCGTCCGCCCCCAGTCCAGAGTCTCGTAATCCGCCGCCGTCGCCATGCCCTTGTCTCGCACATGCCCATCCCAACTGCAATATTTTCCGGCACAGGAGTCGCCTGCACCCCGCGCGCTGTGTTACGGGCGTTCGGGGAGGGCTTTGGTGGCGATGAGTTCCTTGATTTTGGCGAGGGCGTCGTCGAGGCTGGCGCTGCCGTCGAGGCTTTTGTGCGTTCGGCTGCGGATGCTGACCTGATTGGCTTCGGCTTCCTTCTCGCCCAGCACCAGCATGACCGGCACCTTCTCCTGCTCGCCTCGGCGGATTTTCGCGCCGAGCTTCTCGTCGTGCTCGTCGAGGCTGGCGCGCAGGCCAGCGCTCTTGAGGGTGTCGATCACCTTTTGCGCGTAGTCGGCTACCTTTTCGCTGATCGGCAGCACGCGCACTTGCTCGGGTGCGAGCCAGAGCGGGAAATTCCCCGCAAAGTGCTCGATCAGCACCCCGCAGAAGCGTTCCATCGACCCAAAGGGCGCGCGGTGGATCATCACGGGACGGTGATCCTGGTTGTCGCGCCCGACGTAGCTGAGGTCGAAGCGCTCGGGCAGCACATAGTCGCACTGCACCGTGCCGAGCTGCCACTCTCGCCCGATCACGTCCTTAACAACAAAGTCGATCTTCGGCCCGTAAAACGCGGCCTCGCCCGGCTCCTCCGAAAAGGGCACACCCAGTGACTCGGCGGCAGAGCGGCAGGCGGCCTCGGCGGCGTCCCACTTCTCGGCATCGCCGACAAACTTCGTCTTATCGGGGTCGCGCAGACCCACCCGCACCCGATAATCGCTCATCCCGAGCGTCTGGAACACCGTCTTTACCAGCCCGAGACACCCCTTCAGCTCTGCGTCGAGCTGCTCCGGCGTGCAGAAAATATGCGCGTCGTCCTGCGTAAACCCGCGCACCCGCGTCATCCCGTTCAGCTCGCCGCTCTGCTCCCAGCGATAGACGGTGCCGAACTCGGCCATACGCACCGGCAAATCGCGGTAGCTCTTGGGGTGCGTGTCGAAGATTTTGATGTGCATGGGGCAGTTCATCGGCTTGAGCAGGAAGCCGTCGACCGCGCCCTCGTCGATCCGATTGGCCAGCTCGGCGCAGGAGCAGCCCTCATGCGCCAGCCCTTCCATCTGGTCGGTATCGACCAGCGCCGGAAACTGCGACTCTTTATAATAGGGGAAGTGCCCGCTGGTGCGGTAGAGCCCCAGACGCCCGATGTGCGGCGTAAAAACCTGCTCGTAGCCCTGCTTTTGCAGCTCTTCCAAGATGAAGCCCTGCAGCTCCTGCCGCAGGGTCGCGCCCGCCGGATGCCACAGCACCAGACCGCTGCCCACCGCCTCGTCGATGCTGAAAAGCCGCTGCTCGCGCCCCAGCTTGCGGTGGTCGCGCGCCTTGGCCTCTTCGAGCCGTTGGAGGTAGCTCTCCAGCTCCTCCTTACTCGGAAAGGCCGTACCATAGATGCGCTGGAGCTGCTTGTTCTTCTCGTCGCCGCGATGGTAGGCACCGGCCACACTCAGCAGCTTGAAGGCCTTGATCTTCTTGGTGTAATTGACATGGCTGCCGGCGCAGAGATCGAGGAACTCGCCATTGCGGTAAAACGAGATCGCCTCGCCCTCGGGGATATCGTCGAGGCGCCCCGGCTTGTAACGGGTCTGCCCAAACTCGGCAATCATCCGCTGCGCCTCCTCCCGCGACAACTCGACGCGCTCGAACTTCTGGTTCTCCTTAATGACCTTCTTCATCTCGGCCTCCAGCGCCTCCAGATCGGCGGCGGTCAGCTTGTGATCGAGATCGATATCATAGTAAAAACCATTTTCGGTCGGCGGCCCGATATCGAGCTGCGCCTCCGGAAAGACGCGCAAAACCGCGGTGGCCAAAACATGGGAGGCGCTATGGCGCAGCTCCTCGATCGGTGACATAGCTTTCATAAACTTGGCAAAGCACTAGCCATAACCCACATGACCCCAGCCCCGCAAGGCTGGAAATCGCCGCAGCGCACTTGCGCCGGATGCGAAGACCCTAAATTGCGCGGCACCCTTGATTTCAAAAGTACCCCCCAAAAAATAACAGTTGACCACCCTGCGGACTTGTGCAATTGTGCGAGTCATGCCTGGGGAGATGAGAATGGTCGTCGATGCATCGGCGGTGTTGGCAGTGATATTGGAGGAGCCGGAGAAGCCCATGTTGGTGAAAGAAACCGCCGGCGCGACTCTCTTGGCACCCGCCTGCCTCTCTTGGGAGATTGGGAATGCTTTTTCTGCGATTCTGAAGCGCAAACGAATGAATTTGGAGTCCGCATCAAAGGGCTTGTCCATCTTCGAGCTGATCCCGATTCAAGAGATGGAAGTATCCCTTGTTGAGGCGCTGGTCTTATGTGACCGGCATAACATTTATGCCTATGATGCCTACTACCTTCAGTTAGCAAAGAGGTCATCTTTGCCACTGCTCACGCTTGATCGAAGGATGGCCGAGGTCGCCCAACAAGAAAATATTCAAGTGAAAGGAATCGAGTGAAATTATACACTTACAGCGATGCGCGTCAGAATTTTGCGAGCGTTTTGGAGACTGCCAGGCGGGAAGGAAAAGTTCTAATCAGAAAGCGGGATGGCAGCCTGTTTGCGTTGGTTCCCGAATCGAAGCCCACTTCGCCTTTTGACGTAAAAGGGATTTCGACCGAGATGAAGACATCCGAGATCGTTGCTACGATTCGAGAAGAAAGAGGGAGAGCCAGGCGATAGTATCGATTTCGTTCCCCGCGCAGATTCCGTGTTACCGCTCCACGTTCGCCGATATGCGGGTCAGCGGTTGCGCTGGATGCGGAGGCCGCCAGTTGGGGTGGCACCGCCTTCGCGGGGTCGCAGGCGCGGGGCATCGCTCTCGGCGGGGTCGATCTGGCGCGGATCGAGGCGGCGGTCGGGCGCTTCGTCGCCGCTGCCGGCGGGCTGCACCGGCAGGCCAGACTCGCTGGAGCGGTTGCGCCGGAACTGATAGCGATTGATGTCCTGCAGCGAGAGGTCGTTGACCGCTTCGGTCATTGCCTCGGCTTGCAGATCGAGCACAAGGATGGGTTCGCCCCGGAATTTCTCGACGAGGTTCTTCTCCTTCATGCGCCCGAAGTTATCGAGCTGAGCCTCCTTGCCGTCGAGGTTGGCCAGCCGGGGTTCGCGCACCTCAAATTCCCTCAGATCGGGCAGCCGATAGCGTGGCATGTCCGCCGCTTTTTTATCATCTTTATCGAAGCCCAAGTTGGCGCGGCGGCTCCCCAGGGTAGAAAAACGCTTGTCCCATTCAGTGATTTCAAAGCGCTCGCTGGTGAAACCCTCGGCACGCTGAATGTCGCGCGTCTGCAGGGGCACGCGCTGATCCCCCAGACGATCCGCCCGTTTTTTGGGATTGAGCGCCGGGATGGCCTGCAAGGTGCCGACCGCCAGCATCAGCAGGGCGAGCAGGCGCGGGGTCATACGCAGGAGTTCCTTCACGCCTACACTTGTAGAACGTGCGCCCCGCGAATGCAACCCCGATTCGCTCAGCGTTCCGTGCGACAGCGGAGCCGAGACGCGGCGTGAGCGGGCTTGCCAAGGCTCGGCTCGGCGCACTATGCTGCCGGCTACGATGGCAATGGAATGGGAGATCAGGCCGCTGGCGCGGCGGTGTGCGGCCAGTGATGCAGCGCTCGAACCGGGCGAGGCCGTGGTCTGCCTGCTCTACCGCGACTTTGAGACCGGCGAGCTGGCGCGCGCCGATGTCCGCGAGCCGCTGGCCGATGACTTCACCCCTTCCGGCGACCCCGTGGCACGCTGGCGTCGCATCGTCAAGGCACCCGGCGACGAGGGCGAGGCGCGCAGGGAAGCCCTGCGCTCCAGCGAGGAACTCTTTCTGG
Organism: uncultured Opitutales bacterium; assembly: GCA_964420355.1. Classification (GTDB taxonomy): domain Bacteria; phylum Verrucomicrobiota; class Verrucomicrobiia; order Opitutales; family JABSRG01; genus CAYQTM01. The sequence continues at coordinate 2,667 of CAYQTM010000068.1, read as the reverse complement.
CGCTACTCGACGAGAGCACCGAGCCCGCCCCCGATGTGCAGGCGCTGCAACACCTGCTCGCCCTGCTGCTGGAGCGCAAGCGCATCCTGCGACAGCTCGGCAAGCGCCAGCGCAGCGGCCAGCAAACCTATCTGCACGTGCCCACCAAGCGCGAAATCGCCATCCCTATCCTCCCGCTCGACTCCGAATTTTTCGCCCAAATCCAGACGCGGCTCGACGATCTGATTCTGTGACCCGCGCACATGCCGCAACTCAACCGGTGTAGGCGCGGGTGGCGGCGAGCATGGCGGCAACCTGCGCGGAAATGCGGTCGGGCAGGTATTTTGAGGATGGGGTTTCGAGGGTGTAGTTGAGGCGCGAGTAGTGGAGGTGGAAGAAAAGCGCCTCGGGCAGATCTTCGCGGGTTTTGGGATCGAAGTCCTCGAGATCGCGCAGGGGACGGATCACGCCACCGTGCGCCGGAAAGTCGTCGATTTCCGCGCTCTCGTCGATGCCCACCCAGGGGCGCGCCGCCTCCAGCAGAGCAGGAGCGAGGTCGTGGGGGCAGCCCTCGGGTCGCAGCTCGTAGGTGTAAAAACCGCTGGCCTCCCAGTCCTCGTGCAGCAGCAGGCTGAGGTCGTAACCACCCTCGGGCGCGTGCGCTTGCAGCCAGGCGATGTGGCGGGCGACCTCGGTGGGCGACTGCGCGCGGTAGTCCCGATTGCGGTCGATGCCCTGCGCATTCTCGCGCGTGCCGGCCTCCAGCCCGAGCGGGTTGACCAGCGGCACCAGATGCCAATCTACCTCGGGCGCAAAACCACGATCCCGCAGCAGCTTGAGCAGCGCCAGCGACCCCGCAGGCTCATCCCCATGCACACCCGCCGACAGGTAAACCCGCGCAACCGCCTGCCCCTCGGCAGCCCGCGTATAAGCCCGCAGCGGCTGCCCTTCAACCACCCCATAGGTGTGCTCCGTAAAACGACTCAGAAAAGCCGCGTCGCGCAGCCGCTCAAGGTAGCGCTCGATATTGAAACCGCGGTTCGGCTCGCTCATGCAGCAAGCCTAGAAACGCAGAATTCAAAACGCAAAACGTAAAGCGCCGTCGATTGGCGGGGCGTCGTCGGTGTAGTAGCACCGCTTGCTTTACATTGATGTGGGGCGAGGCTATGTGCGGCGGTCGTCTTGACCCTTTTTTTTTGCGTTTTGCGTTTTAAACTTTGCGTTTTCTCAGTCCTCGTCGACTCGTTTCAGCGACTCCAGATAAGCCCAGAAGGACTGATCGCGCTCGCCCATCGTCTCGGAGGTGACGGGGAGGCGGGTGCGGAAGACAAAGTCGGTGGTGGTGTTGCGGTGGAGGATGTAGTGGAGGTAAAGGGCGTCTTCGCGCGCGCGCTCGAAGTAGAGGCGGTATTCGCCCGAACGGAGGCGGAAATAGGTTCGGTTATCGCGCGAGACGCTGCCCAACTTGCCGCGCGGATCGTCCAACTGCTTGGGCGTCAACGAGGTAAGCTCATCGAGCAGCTCCATCTGCTCAACGGTGGGGAGCTGCCCCAGCTCCTTCATGCTCTGCTCGCTGAAGTTTACCTGAAACATAAGGCACGCTTCATCATGCCCTGCCCTGCCGGGTGCGTCAACGCGCATGTGCGCTTCGCGCGCTTCTTTTCGAGGCGCTTTCGGGCTTGAAAGGCGGTGCGCACGGCGCAAGCTGTAGGCATGGGGCAGCGGCCAAAAGTGAAGGTGTGCGGCATCACGCGCTGGGCGGATGCCGAGGCGGCGCTGGAGCTGGGTGCCGACTATCTCGCGCTGAATGTGTATGCGAAGTCGCCCCGGCGGGTGGATCGCGAGGCGGCGCGCGAGCTGCTCAACCGCATCCCGGCGGGGCGGCGCGTGTTTGTCGATGTCAACACGCCGACCGATCTGCTGGAGGATTGGGCGGACTTGGGCTTCGACTATTTTCAGATTCACTGCGATGTCGACCTGCCGCTGGCCTCGGTGGCGGCCTGGTCGGGGATCGTTGGGCGCGAGCGGCTCTGGCTGGCGCCGCGGGTGCCGCCGGGCGAGCCCTTCCCGCAGGCGGGGCTGGAATTTTGTGAAACGGTGGTGCTCGACACCTACTCGAAGGGGCAGCACGGCGGCACCGGGCGCACGGGCGACTGGGCGCGCTTTGCCGAGCTCAGCACGCTCTACGCACACAAAAACTGGGTGCTCGCGGGCGGCCTCAGCCCGGACAACATCGCGGCGGCGCTCGAAGCCACCAGCGCACAAACCATCGACATCAACAGCGGCGTCGAAAGCGCACCCGGCCAGAAAGATCCCGCCAAACTCCGCGCCCTCTTCGACGCCCTCCCGCTTCAATAAGAGAAGCAACAAAGACCACTCTCGCCCAAAGCTGCCTACCAGCCAGCGGAGATCAGACGCCAACTGGATTGGTTGAAGTGGTAAAACTTCCCGCTTGTATCAGGTCGGTCGCCCAGGTAGATCCAGCCGCCGGCAGGTGAGTAGGCGTAGGGGTAGACCTCGCTGCTTGTCCAGAGATAGCCCAAGGGTGGCATCCAGAGCCAGTAGCCGTCATCATTCGCACTCTCCACAACAACGAACCAACTCGTAAACTAGCCGAAAAACAAGTCCGGCAGCAGCTCGGAATGGTAGTACAGCCGCCGCACCGCAACGCGACACCCACGGTGATCC
>CAYQTM010000067.1:0-7437 GCA_964420355.1 uncultured Opitutales bacterium | reverse complement strand
TGCCGCCGGCGTGCAGGTTGGTCAGCACCAGCTCGAGCGCGGGCATGTTATGCACCTTGTGCATGTCGACCGGAATCCCACGCCCGTTGTCGGCCACCGAACAGGAGCCGTCGAGGTGGATGGTCACCGAAATCGTATCGCAGTGCCCCGCCAGCGCCTCGTCGATCGAGTTGTCGACAATCTCGAAAACGCAGTGGTGCAGGCCGCGCTCGTTGGTGTCCCCGATATACATATCGGGGCGCTTGCGCACGCCTTCGAGGCCTTCCAGCTTCTGGATTTTCGAGGCGTCGTAGGTGTCGTTTTGAGGGGTGGGCTTGGGCGTGGTTTCGCCCATCTCAAGAGGAAGTTCGTCGTCAGCCATTCGCATAGGGTGTTCTACCGTGCCGGTAGCAAAATTGCTACAAAATAGTTGCGCGGCGAGCCAAAAAAGCGCCCGGGCTTGCGCTGGGAGCGGGGTGGGCGCAGGTTAGCAGGGTGGCGATTTACATCCTGACTGACAACGGATCGATTCGGGCGGCCTCGCTGCTCAACCTTGAGCGTCTGGCTGCCGAGGTGTCGCGTCGGTCTGGGCGGCAGGTGCACGCGCTGCCCTTGCAGCACAGCGAGAAGATCGCCCCGGAGGCGTTGGGCGGGCGCTGTCCGCCGGTGTTCGATCCGCAGATGCGCGCCTGGCTGGAGGCGGGCGAGCGCGCCTTCGTTTTTCTGCCCTTCTTTATCGGGCCGAGCCTGGCCATTACGGGGCTGCTCAAGCAGCGTCTGCGCACCTATGCGGAGGAGTTTGGCGAGCTGCAGGTGCGGGTGGGGCCCTTCTTATATAATGGTGCGAGCGAGCCGGACACTACGCTGGCCGAGATGCTGGCCGACAACACCCGTGCGGTGATCCGCGAGCACGGGCTGCGGCGTCCACCCGTGGCGCTGGTCGACCACGGGACGCCGATCGCGGCGGTCAACACGGTGCGCGATCTGATCGCCGGGCAGCTCAGCGTGCTGCTGCGCGAGGATGCGGGCGCGGTGTCGCCCTGCTCGATGGAGCGTCGCGAGGGCAAGCGCTACGCTTTCAACGAGCCGCTGCTGGAGAAGAAACTGCGCCAGCCCGGTTACAACAGCGGCGACGTCGTGCTCGCGATGCTCTTTTTGAATCCGGGCAAGCACGCCGGCGAAAACGGAGACGTCGCCAACATCGCCCGCGAAGCCGCCGAAGCCCAGCCCGGCCTGCGCTGCCACCAGACGCCCCTGCTCGGCGAGCACCCCCAGATGCCCGACCTCCTCCTGCGCCGCCTGCAACAGGCCGAAGCCCAGCCAGTGAAACGCTATCCCGCACGCCCGCATCTGCCCAGACCGAAAAACTCGAATAGCTCGCCAGTTGTGCGCGGGTGAGTCGCGGTCAATCAGGCTCTGTGCCGCTCGGGCACCCACCTCGCAAACTGCGGGCTGCCGTGGCTGAAGGGCGTGGGCAGATCGACGCGCTGCAAGAGTCCTTGCGCATTCCAGACCTGTGCCAGCGCTTCCGCCGAGTAATCGAGCGGCTCGGCTTTTGCGGGCGGACGGCTCCAGCCCTTGCGCTGGGCGATGTGATAGAGCGGTGGTTCCAGCGCAGCCACCGCCGCATCGTCCAGCACATCGATTGCGGAGCGCCTGTCCCCATCCTCGCCGCGAATGTGGTTCCAGGCTCCCTTTTTAAAGTCCGACACGATCTCACAACGCCTGCTCAAGGCCGCTGCGGCCAGCGCGAGGCTCTCATACTGCAAGACTTCCGCCGGGGTGGTGCGCAGGCTCTGCCAGGTGCGGATCGCCATTGCCGCGAGTCGAATCCCCAGCAGCGAGCCGGGCCCCGAGCCGAGCACAAACCCACGCAAGTCATCGAGCCGCGCATCGGCCTGACGCAAAACGCGGTCGACCGATTCAAAAAGCGCCTCCAGCGGAGCCTCCTCCGAGCGCTCGAAAGCCAGCCAGCGTCCGCCTTCAAACAGGCCAACCTGCACGGTCAACCCACTCGAATCCAAAACCAGCCAACGCCCCTCATTCAGCACAGGCTTTATCTAGCAGCCCTCAAGCCCCATATCAAGCGGTATAACCGCAAGGCTGCCGTATTCAATGATGGCTAACGCATCCGGGATTATGGAGTGGCAGCCAGCTTCTCGCGCTCGGCGAGGGCGCGTTCGACTTTGTTGGCGGTGATGACGCCGTAGTTCATCGTGCCGAGCCAGCCGCTCATGATGATGCCCACGCTGCCCGCGTGATAGCAGCCGGGGACTTGCTCGGGGAGGTTCATGCTGACCGGCAGACCCTCGAATTTCGTCCCGAAGCTGGTGCCGCCGATATGCCGGACGTAGTGCTCGACCGTGCGCGGGGTGGCGGCGTGGAGGTGGTCGGCGAGGGCGCGGATGTGGGGCACGTAGAGCTCCAGACCGTCGAGCGCCTCGTCGATCAGGCGTTGCTTGTGCGCGGCGTAAGTGGGTTCGTCCATCGCCGCCCAGTCCTCATAACGCGCGTTGAGCGAGGCCACGATGCCATAGCGCGGCGTGCTGCTGTGCGGGCGGGTGTCTGGGTAGTAAACGCTGAAGGTGCGGCTGGTGGTGTGGAGGTCGACCAGCTCGTCGCTGCTGAAGCGCGGGGCTTCGGAGGTAAAAACGAGGTCGCCGATAAAAGGGATCTGCTCGCCCTCGCGCACGCCGATGTAAACCTGACAACTGCTGCTATTAACCCGCACCGCCTCGGCCTCGGCGGCGTAGTCGGCGGGCAGCTTGTCTTTGCCGAGCAACCGAAACAGGGTGTTCTTGATGTTGGCGTTCGAGATCACCGCATCAGCGTAAATCTCCTTGCCATTCACCCGCACGCCGCGCGTCTGGTGCTGGCCGCCCACCTCCTCGGTGAGAATCTCCTCGACCAGGCAGTAGCGGCGCAGGTCGACCCCGTTGTTGCGCAGCTCGGTGGCCATCTCCTTGATGAGCGTATCGGTGCCGCCCTTGAAGATGAAGACGCCCTTGCTCATGAAGTTGCTGAAGACGATGCCATAGCTGATCGCCGGGTCGTCGAGGGTCGAGCCGTTGGCGTAGGCGATGGGCTCCATCAGCAGGCGGTGGATGTCGTGCCGCCCCGGAAAAAACTCCTCGAACAGCTCGCGCGTGGTGCGCGGATCGTTGTCATAAAAATTCATCTCCGCGAGGTGCTGGTAAAATCCACGCACGCGCTCGGCAGGCGCCTTGAAGTCCTCGATCAGGATGCGGGTAAAGTCCTCGCGGTCGAAGGTGGTGTTGACGTCGAACTCGGGGTTGATGAAGCGCACCGATTCAAGTTGCTCGATGCGCTGGGCGATGGCCTTCGTCCAGTATTTGCGGCAGCTCTTGATCATCCCATAGGGGAAGCCGTGCAAGGAAATATCGAAGATATGCCCGCGCGGGCGCTTGAACCAGGTCGCCAGCCCGCCGAGCTGATAGTGGTGCTCCAGCAGCAAGACCGAGCGCCCGAGCTTGGCCAGATAATTGGCCGCCGTCAGCCCGCCCAGCCCACTGCCGATCACGATGACGTCATACTTGTCTTGCGTCCCCTTGAGGAAATCCCTTGCCATAAGCGAAGCAAATTAACCCAACAAGCGCCGCTGTGGCAAGTCCGCGGCATAAGAGGCTCAGCGCAATGGGGTAAAGCGCTTTGAGCTTTAGAATTTTTAGATCGGGAGAAGCGTCCGCTTTCTTCGTAATAGTCGGTCTAGCCAAAAGCAACGCGCGGGGACGGTTACTTTTTGTAAAAACTGGGCTTCTTGGGGACGGGCAGGCCGCGGGCTTCGTAGGCGGTTTTGAAGTGGAGTTTGGCGTAGTTGGCGAGGGCGGCGTCGCCCTGCTGTTGGACGATGCGCTTGGCCTGAGCTTTGACGGCGGCGCTGGCACCTTTCAAGAGGGGCTCGCCGGCCGCTTCGCTCAGCTTGTCCATCTGGCGGACGTATTCGGCGCGGGCGCAGATGGAGGCCGCCGCCACCACAGGGTCGCTCTCGGCCTTGGTGCGCATGTCGAGCTGGAACTCGGGTGCGCCCTCGGCTTGTGTGAGGTATTCGCGCGTCCAGTGGCGCTTGGAAAACTGGTCGAGCAGGCCGCGCGGCACCCAGCGCTTTTTCAGCGCGGCGTGCAGGCTCTTGCTGTGCAGCCAGCCGAGCAGGCGGTTGAGGTTGGCGCTGGGCTTGGCCATCAGCTCGTTGTAGCGCGCCATGCCGCAGTAGGCCAGCTCGGCGACCACGCGCGGGGTCTCGCGGATGAGCTTTTCGGCCTTCATAATCTCGCGGTCGCCCATCGCCTTGCTGTCGCGCACCCCGGCGGCCATCCACTTTTTGACCGCTTCGCCGTCGGCGATCACAGTGGCCGATATGAGCGGCCCGAAGAGGTCGCCCTTACCCGACTCGTCCAATCCGGCGTGCGGTTCGAACCACTCGGGATGGTGCACCTCCTCGTAGCCCAGTTGCGGGTCGCCGGTGATCTCGGCTTCAAGGATATTGGTCACGAAGTCCTCGGTGCCCTTGCCCTGCACGACCAGTTTGCCGCTTTCGTAGCCGACCACGTTGACGTTCTCGCCCTTGAATCCGAAGTGCGCGTAGTCGACCTCATGATACGCCCAGAGCCGACCGTCGAGCAGCTCCTGCAGGCGCGTCATCTGCTCGGGGTTGAGCTTGATGGTGTAGTGACTGCGCTTCTTGGGTTCGGAGGGTTTGGCCATCCCCCCAGCTTAGCGGCAGAAAATCGCCTTCTGCAAGTTCAGAGGTTGACGCCCTAACCGAAATTAGAGTATAACCACCGCAAACGTTACCCTATGATGTTCGATCCCGGCAGGATAAGCAGCATGGCGCACCCCTTAGACGAGTGTATCGAGCCGGGCATCGACACGCCGGAGCAGCGGGCGGTGCTGGCCGAGCAACTGAGCGGCCTGCCGATTTTTAAATCGACGGAGCGCGCTTTTCAGGAGCTGTTCGAGATGCCACTCGTGCTGCGGACGGAGGACGACAAGCAGCCGGCGCTGGCCGACTTCAAGGATGCGCACCCCTGCGCCCTTTTGCATGGCAGCACCGATGCCTGGAAGGCATGCCGCGAGACGCATCTGCGGTTGATTCATCAGGCGCGCGATTCGAGTCTGTGCGCGGTCTGCTGGGCAGGCGTTTCGGTAATCGTCACGCCGGTGCGTTATCAGAATACGCCGCTGTTTTATCTGTTTTCCGGGCGAGTGCGCGAGAGCGAGCCAAAACCGCGTGATGTTGCTCTGCTGCATAGCGAGCTGAGCTGCATTGGCCTGAAGCACAGTTACGATGAGATCGAGGAGTCGATCCGCAAGCTGCCCTTGCTCTCTCGTGCCCAATTGCGCCACTGCCTGACCCTGCTCGATCTGCTCGCCATCTCGTTGGAGGTGCTGATGGTCGACCTGCTGCACGAGCAATCCCTCGACCACCAGCCCGCGCCGGTGCGCAAGGCCTGCCGCCTGATCGAAGAGAGCATCAACTCGGCAGTTGGGCTGGAAGAGGTCGCCAGCGCCTGCGGGGTCAGCTCAGGACACCTCTCGCGCCTCTTTCGCGACCACCTCGGGCGCAGCTTCAGCGAGCACCTGCGCCACCAGCGGGTAGAGCGCGCGGCTCACCTGCTGGAGTGCAGCCAGCGCCCCATTTCGGAAATCGCCTTCGACGCTGGTTTTCAGTCCATCTCGCAATTTAACCGCGCCTTCCGCAGCCTGAAAGAGGTCACGCCCAGCACCTACCGCGCCCGCCACTTCACCAAACGCCAGCGCCGCACCGCATGAAGGCGCAAAGCCTCCCCTCGCGCTGAAGGGAAGCTTGGGAAGCAAGCGCGGCAGCCTTAGCCGGTGACCTCGGCGAGGGCGGCGTCCAGATCCTTCAAGAGCTGGCCGATGGTGACCTCGGTCTCGTCGCCCATGTTGCTGATGCGGAAGGTCTTGCCCTTGACCTTGCCGTAGCCGCCGTCGATCACGCAGTTGGCGTTCTTTTTGAGCGTGGCGATGAGCGCGGGCAGGTCGATGTCGCGGTTGTTCGCCACGCAGGTGAGCGACTTGGAGGCGTGGTTGGGGTCGGCGAACAGCTCGAATCCATTGCGCGCCACCCACTCGTGCACCATGGCGTTAAGCTTCGCATGACGGGCATAGCGCGCCTCGACGCCCTCCTCGAAAATATCCTCCAACTTCGACTTCAGCGCGAAAATCAGCGGGATGATCGGCGTGCTCGGGGTCATGCCTTTCTCGTGGTTCTTTTTGAATTCCAGCAGGTCGAAGTAGTAGCCGCGCGTTTCGATCTGCTCGGCACGGGCAAAGGCGCGCTCCGAGACGCTGAAGAGTGCCATGCCCGGGGGCATCGCCAGCGCCTTTTGCGAACCGGTCAGCATGATGTCGATCCCCAGCGCGTCCTTTTCGATCTTCACCGCCGAAAAGCTGCTCACCGTGTCGACCACCGAAATGACCTCGGGGAACTCGCGCAGCACTGCCGCGATCTCGGGCAGCGGGTTCATTACGCCGGTCGAGGTCTCGTTGTGCACCAGCGTGATGACGTCATACTCGCCGGTGGCCAGGCGCTCGCGGATGGCCTCGGGGTCGAGTGCCTCGCCCCATTCCACCTGATAGGCATCGGCCTCCAGCCCCATCGACTGGGTGACGTTATACCATTTGTCGGAAAACGCGCCGCAGCAGCAGTTCAGCACCTTTTTCTGGGTGATGCTGCGCAGGCAGCCTTCCATCACGCCCCAGGCGGAGCTGGTGCTGATGAACACCGGATCGTCGGTGTAAAAAAGCTTTTTCAGGCCGGGCTGAACGCTCTCATAGAGGGCGACAAAGTCTTTGCTGCGATGCCCAAAGACGGGCGTCGTCATGGCCTTATAGGTTTTTTGGGAGACCTCGATGGGTCCGGGGATGAACAATTTGTAGCTCACAATGATATAGTTATTTGAAGATGCGGCGGCGCGGCGCACACGCCGTTCTATTCTACAAAGCGCCACAGCCCCGCAAGGTCAATCCTTCTCTGCAATTTGCTGCGCAGGACTCTTTATCGGGTCGGCATGAATGGCTGATAGTCAAAAACTTAGTATTCGTGCTGCATAATCTTTAAGCAGACTGCATTTTAAGACTGGGTGATTGTCGAAGATTCTATGATAGAGTTGCCTCATAAAGCGCTCACAGAGATCAACTTACGCGAGTGGGATGACAGCGAAACAGAGGCGCTGGCCGGCTTGCTCCGAAGGCACCATTATCAGGGGTGCCCAAATCCGAGGCATCGGCACTTGTGTCAGGTGGCCTGCTGGGGGGAGCGTCCGGCGGCGCTGCTGGTGTGGTCGACCGCAGCCGCAAAACTCGTTGGCAGATAACAGTTTGTAGGTTGGGACAACCGCACTCGGAAGAAGCGCCTAGCCTATGTTGTGCAAAATAACCGCTTCTTGCGAAATCGGACACGGACGGCTCGATCAG
>CAYQTM010000066.1:0-7467 GCA_964420355.1 uncultured Opitutales bacterium | reverse complement strand
GGCGCGGCCGGGTGGGGCGGGCTTCCCACCGCGGGGGCGGCGGGGGGGGGGGGGGGCGGGTCGCGGAGGGGGACGTTCAGGTGGACGGCACCCGCATCGCCTCCCTGCGCGGCCTCCCAAGCCGCCAGCAGGAGCTGCGCCGTCTGCTCAAACACGGCGTCGGTGGCCTCGGGGATGGGCAGCTCGGCGGCGAGGCGCGGGTAGTTGGCGAAGACGCCGTTCTGGGCGATGGTCTGGCCGGAGTGGCAGTCGCGCAGCTCGGGCGGGCGGTCGGCGGTGAGCAGCAGCAGCGGCACATGGCCGTAGCGCGCCTCCACCACCGCCGGGTAGTAGTTGGCCACCGCCGATCCCGAGGTGCAGATCAGCGCCACTGGCTGGCCGCTCGCCTTGGCCAGCCCCAGCGCGTAAAAGCGCGCCGAACGCTCATCGAGCACCGGCGTGCACCCGATCTGCGGATGCCGCGCGAAGGCAAAGGTAAGGGGCGTCGAGCGCGACCCCGGCGAGATCACCGCGCGCCGCAGTCCCAGCCGCACCAGCGCCTCAGCGACAAACGCCCCAAAGAGGCTATTCGCATTCGAGCGCGCCCAGTCATCCGGCGGCCAGCCGTTGGGCGGCACCCTCTGCGGAGTCTGGGAAGCATCGGCCATCAGTCTGCACATCTATCTTAGCCGCACACATACGACAAGCCAATCTAACCCGTCGGGCTTGCTTGACTTTCATGTTATCGTATGACAGATTTCTGTCATGCAAACGACGCTCCGGATTGATGACGAGATTTACAAGCGTGCCAAGACCAAATCGAGTGAGTTGGGCTTGAGCTTGACGCGGTTTTTCGAAGAAGCGGTAGAGGAGCGTTTGATCCGGCTCGAAGCGCGTCCAGTGAAGCGAATTGTATTGCCGGTCAGCCCCGTTGCTGATCCCCCGATGAGCGCGGCGGAATTACGTCGTCGAATTGAGGCGGTTGATTTAGACTACGATTTATCCAAGCTACAGAGATGAATTTGCCGGACAATAACGTGCTCGTCAATGCGATCCGGACGGAGGCTTCGCACCATAAGTCGGCCAAGACCTGGCTGGAGGACGCGCTCAATAGTGGGGTTCCGCTGTGTTTGTTTCCAACTGTCGAAGCGGGCTTTCTGAGGCTTGTGACCAATGGAAAGATTTTTTCATCGCCCACGCCTTTCGAGGTTGCTTGGTCGTTTCTCGAAATGCTTTGCGCGGCACCCAACGTGGATACGGTGATATGGACTTCGGCGGCGCGGAACCGGTGGGCGGAGCTATGTAGGAAGCTGAGCCTGAGCGGTAACGACTGTAATGACGCTATGCTTGCCGCGGTGGCGCTGGAAAAAGGGTATCGGTTGGTGACTTTTGACAGGGGATTCAAGCGCTTCCCTTACTTGCCGTTATTGCTATTGCAGGATTAACTCACATGTGTCCATCTGTGAAAATCGGTGGTGGATGAATGACGGCGGCTAATGGGGGTTAAAAGAATTGCTGCTGGATTCCTGTTTGGATTGTCTAATTTCTGATATCTGGCATTGGATGAGGTAATGGCCACTCCCTTGGATGTTTCTACTGCGCGGTCGACGCGTGGCTCCTGTTGTTGCGGGAGTGGGGCGGCGGCACCGGCGCGGACGGAGGCTGAGGAGCGGAGTTTGTGGGTGCGCTTTGGGATCGCTGTGCTGGTGGCAGGGCAGGGGATGATCTGGGGTCTGGCGGTGAATATCGGTGAGTTGACCTTTGGGACGCCGGTTTACTGGTCGCTGCACGGGATGCTGGGGCTGACCGCGCTGATCGTGATGGTGCTGCTGGCGGGGCCGCTTTTGCAGAGCACCTGGGCGGCGCTGCGACGCGGGCGGATCACGGTGGAGGCGCTCTTTACGCTGAGCATGTTTGGGGCGCTGGGCGGCTCGCTGGTGGCGACTTTTACCGGGGTCGGGAGCATCTATTATGAAGTGGTGGCTGTGGTGCTGGCGGTTTATACGGTGGGCAAGCAGATCGGGGCGCGCTCGCGGCGTCAGGCGGTCGAGGCGGTGACCGAGGCGCGCGAGACTTTTGACCATGCTTATATAAAGACCTGCTGCGGGTCGCGGAGTCGGGTGCCGCTGGAGGAGATTGATCGCGAGACGGATGTTTCGGTGATGCCGGGCGAGGCGATTACGGTGGATGGGACGATTTTGTCGGGCGAGAGCTTTGTGCATGAGATGGCGGTGACGGGCGAGGCCACGCCAGTGGTGCGTCGGGCGGGCGATCGGGTGCTGGCGGGCACTTATGCGGTGGATGGCGAGCTGACCGTGCGCCCGATGGCGCTCAAGGGGGCGCGTCTGCTGGACGAGATTTTTGCTTCGATCGAGCAGGCCGAGGAGCGCCCTTCGGAGCTGCAAGAGCAGGCCGACGCGATCACGCGCTGGTTTCTGCCGGTGGTGGTGGTGGTGAGTCTGGGGACGTTTGGCGCGTGGATGCTGCTGGGAACCTGGCAGCAGGCACTCTTCAACGCGATGGCGGTGATTCTGGTGGCCTGCCCCTGTGCGCTGGGTCTGGCGACGCCCATCGCGGTCTGGGGCGGGCTGTTTCGGCTCTCGCGCCTGGGGATGGTGAGCCGCTCGGGGCGGCTGATCGATGCGCTGTCGAAGACGCGGCGGATTTTCTTTGATAAGACAGGCACGCTGAGCGAGTCCTCCTTGCGGGTGGTTGATTTTCTCGTGCCCGACGGCGGCCCGGCCGAGCGTGGCGAGCTGCTGCGCTGGGTGGAGCTGGCGGAGTCACAGGTGACGCATCCGGTGGCTCGGGCGCTCGCTCGGTTTGCCGGGCGGCAGCTTCCGGAGACCGCTGGCGCGGCCCCGGCGAGGGGGGTCGCAGGCGGGCTGAGGGTGCGGGCGGGGTTGGGTCTCGAGGCGAGCATCGATGGGGCAACCGGCTCGATGCCCCTCTTGATCGGTGAGCTGGACTTGATGCCGCCGGGCATTCGCGGGGAGCTGGCCGACCTGGCGCACGCCTCGCCAGCCGCCGACGCCAAAAAGCGCGTCTTTATCGCGCTCGACGGGCAGGCCGCAGGCGTGGCGCTGCTCGACGAAGAGCTGCGCAGCGGGGTCGAGCCGCTCATCCGCCAGCTCAGCGCGCAGGGCATCGAAAGCATGATTTTGACGGGCGACCTCTCGCCGAAGTGGGCGGAGATCGAAGGCGTGAAGGTCGAGCCGGGGCTGTCGCCGCTCGAAAAAGAGGAGGCCGTGCGCGCCTCCGCTCAGGCGGGCGAAATGCCGCTCTTCATTGGCGACGGCACCAACGACACGCCCGCGATGGCCGCCGCCGCCGCCAGCATGGCGATGCACGAAGGCGCTGCCCTTGCCCGTGCCTCGGCCGACGCCACCCTCGCCGACCACGCGCTCGGCAATCTGCCCGAGGCCGTGGCCACCGCGCGCGAGGTGCGCCGCAGCCTTAAGGGCAATTTACTCTTCGCCGCCTGCTATAATATTATCGGGATGAGCCTTGCGGCATGTGGCCTGCTGCACCCGGTTGTCGCCGCCCTGTTGATGGTGGTTTCCAGTATTCTAGTGTCCAGCCGAGCCGCCCGCAGTGTGCGAGTTAAAACTGAGACGCATTCTCAACTTAAAAGTGCGTAAGTTTTTGCCTGCAAAAGATTTCGCATTTCTAATTCTTAAATTTAGCGCAACTTTTCCGTTGATCTTCCAGAAAGCATTTTTAATCTCCGCATTCAGGTAGTGCGACTGTCCAGCTCTCCGCTTTACCCGGCTCCAGCCGGGCAACCATTCCTTTGTTTTTTCAGAATCGAACCGTGAAGACCGCACGCAAAACATTTCTAGGCATCCTGCTCGGCAGTCTGGCCGTGCTCGGACTGGGCAGCCTCGTCAAGCCCCGCCGCCAATCGCCGACCAGCGCCAGCACGCACGCCGAGCGCCGCAGTCGCGCCGTGCCCGGCCCACGCGGGACGGTTGCTCGGGAGGATCAGCACTTTATTTAGCCGCCAGCACGGATGGAGACGTTTTCTGTATAAAAGATGGCCAATATTTTTTCCAGATCTGCCAACACGGCGCCGCTCAAGATTATCCTCTGCGTGGGGATTCTGGCGGCGGTCGTGATCATGGGGGTCACTTACTACTTCACGCCGAAGTATGCGCGGGTGGGTTATCAGCCGACGCAGCCGGTGAGCTTTTCGCACGCGATCCACGTCGAGCAGTTGGGCTTGGACTGCCGCTATTGCCACCAGCACGTCGACGAGTCCGAGCACAGCAACGTGCCGACCGCCAACACCTGCATGAACTGCCATACCATGGTGCTGGCCAACGATCCGCGCCTGCAACTGGTCAAGGAGAGTTATGAGACGGCGGACGGCCCGCAGCCCGGCCAGCCGGTGCAGCCGACTACGTCTGGACAGACCATTCCGTGGGTGCGCATCCACCGCACGCCCGATTATGTTTATTTCAACCACGCCGTGCACGTCAACCGGGGCATCAGCTGCATTGAGTGTCACGGACGCGTCGACCAGATGGAAGTTGTCTGGCACGACAAGTCTCACAGCATGGCCTTCTGTCTGGAGTGCCACCGCAATCCCGAGGACTACATTCGCCCAATCGACGAGGTTTACAATCTCGCTTGGACTCGCCCCGAAAACTCGGAAGCCGTCGCCGAAATCGAAGGCTTCGTGCACGACTGGAACGTCAACCCGCCGCAGAGCTGCTCCGGCTGTCACCGATGAAGCGCATTATCAAACATCCTGAACCCAAAGAGGGCGACCTGGTCGGCCCTCGCTACTGGAAGAGCCTGGACGATCTGGCGGAAACGCCGGAGTTCAAGACCTGGCTGGAGCGCGAATTCCCTGCCGGTGCGGCGGAGGCTGAGGGCGTCAACCGGCGCCACTTCATGAAGATCATGGCGGCCTCGTTTGGTCTGGCCGGCATGGGCGTGGCGGGCTGCCGCCGTCCCGAGTTTCACATCCGCCCCTACGGACGCCAGCCCGAGAACCTGATTCCGGGTGTGCCCAACTTTTACAGTAGCTCCATGCCGGGCGCGCGGGAGAACCTGCCGCTGGTGGTCGAGACGCATCAGGCGCGTCCGACGAAGGTCGAGGGCAACCCCAGCTACGAGCCGACCGGTGGCAAGACCAACCAGTATGCGCAGGCCAGCGTGCTGAACCTTTACGATCCCGACCGGATGAAGCGCAGCGAGTCCGACGGCAACCGCATTGCGCCGAAGGCTGTGCGCGACCAGCTCGATGCGATCGGGCGGGCGGCGACCGCTAACGACGGCAAGGGTGTGGCCTTTCTGGCCGAGCCTTCGACCTCGCCCTCGCGGCAGCGGCTGGTGAACTCGCTGCTGGAGCGCGCACCGCAGGCCATCTGGGCGGAGTATGAGGCGATTGATCGCGGGGTGGCCGAGCGCGCGCTGGGCGGGCTGATCGGCGAGGGCGCGCGGGTGCGTCCCCTGTATAATTTTGCGGAGGCCAAGCGCATCCTGTCGGTCGATTGCGATTTTCTCGGGCAGGAAGACGGCGCGGTGCAATACACGCGCGGCTTTGCCAAGACCCGTAAGGTGGCCGGGGCGGAAGAGGCCTCCAAGATGAGCCGCCTCTATGCGGTCGAGAGCGATTTCACCCTGACCGGGGCGGCGGCGGATCACCGTCTGCGGCTGAGCGGGGTTTACATGACCGCCTTCATCAGCCGTCTGGCGGCCAAGGTTTTTGAAGAGGCGGGCATGGCTGCCGATCTGGTCAACCTGATGCGCGACCACGCAAGCGGCCTGCCGGTCGACCCGGCTTGGATCGACGCTTGCGCGACGGATCTCTTTGAGCATCAAGGCCATGCGCTGGTCACGGGGGGCAGCCACCTGCCGGAGGAAGCTCAGGTGCTGGTGGCGGCGATCAATGAGGTGCTGGGTGCGAACGGTTCCACGGTGAGCTATCTGCGCCTGCCCGACAGCCCCGCCAAGACCCTTGCCGAGCTGGCCTCGGCGCTGCAGTCGGGTGAGGTCGAGACCCTTATCATTCTCGGCGGCAACCCCGCTTACGATGCGCCCGCCGGGCTGAATTTTGTCGAGCTGCTCAAGTCGGTGCCCCGCGTCATCCGGCACAGCTACAACTTTGACGATACCTCCGAGCTGGCTTCGGAAAACATCGCCGCCTCGCACTACCTCGAAAGCTGGAGCGACGGGCGCGCGCTGGATGGCACGATCGTGCCTGTGCAGCCGATGATCGAGCCGCTCTTCGAGACGGTCAGCGAGCTGGAGTTCCTTGCCCGCACCACCGCCGCGAGCGAGACGGATTCCTACGCCATCGTCCGCGCCACTCTCGACCCGCTGCTCGGCGGCACCGGCGAGCAGGCGACGAACCGCTTCAACACCTTCCTCGCCGAGGGCACCGCCGCTGACACCGCCTACCCGCAGGCCGAGCTGCCCGCGATGACCCAGTCGGCGCGCGCGGCAGCCGAGCAGATCGACGTGCCCTCGACCGCCCTCGGGCTGGACAACCTCGAGTGCCGCTTTGCGCCCAGCGCTCAGGTGGCCGATGGCCGTTACAACAACAACGGCTGGCTCCTCGAGATGCCGGAGCCGATGACCAAGCTGACCTGGGACAACGCCATCCTGATCAGCCCGCGTCTCGCCCGCCAGCTTGAAGACAAGTGGCAGGTGCAGATCATCCCCGGCGGCGGCGTCATCAATGCCGAGCTGTGGGGGCGCTTCAAGATCAACAAGAATAAAGCGAAGTTCAATCGCGGCAAAGAGATGGCGCCGCTGGCCGAGCTGACCCTCGGCGGCAAGACGATCAAGGCACCGATCCACGTGCAGCCGGGTCTGCCCAACCACACCGTCGTGCTGCCCCTCGGCTGGGGTCGCGCGCGCAGCGGACGCGTTGGCGAGGGCGTGGGCTTCAACTTTTATCCCCTGCGCGAGAGCGGGGCGGCCTTTGCGCACGGCGCGCAAATCAAGGTGCTCGACGAGTATTACAAGCTCGCCAACACCCAGGAGCACTGGTCGATGGAAGGTCGCGCCATCGTGCGCGAGGCCACGGTCGACGACTTCAAAAAGAAGCCGGACTTCGTCGACAGCATGGGCATGGAGTCCCACTCGCCGCCCATCTACGGCAAGTCCAAGGACAAGTCGATCGAGTATAAGGCGCTCAACCAGCCGCGCGGCTCTTCACTCTATAAGACGCCCGACTTTGGCGCGCCACCGCCCAACGTCGACGCCTGGAAGAGCGAGGAGGCCAAGGAGAAATTTATCCCGCCGCAGCAGTGGGGCATGACTATCGACCTCAACAGTTGCACCGGCTGCGACGCCTGCGTCATCGCCTGCCAAAGCGAGAACAACATTCCGATTGTCGGCAAAAACGAGGTGCTGCGCGGACGCGAGATGCACTGGATTCGCCTCGACCGCTACTACGCGAGCGCCACCGGCGAGGAGCCTTCCGAGGAGACCGGCGGCATCCCCGAAGATCCGCAGGTCGCCTTTCAGGGC
>CAYQTM010000065.1:0-7544 GCA_964420355.1 uncultured Opitutales bacterium | reverse complement strand
AAGTGTATCGGATATTATTCGTCAATAAAAGAATGCCAAAAAGAGCGATTTCGATTCCGACTGGCAGTTGGTGCGAGCGAATGGCTGATGCGATCTTTCTTGGTGGCGGAATAGCGGTCATCGCTGGTGGGTAGGTCGCCTGTTTTGCATTTAGGTTGAATCCGCGTGGTTTTCGCGGTATCGCTCAGGGAAGCATGTTGAAAGATTTTCGCAGTGTGCGCCGGATGCGAGGGCTGAATCGGCTTTTGCAAATTGTGCTGGCGCTGGCATTTGTCGGGGCGCTGAACTGGCTGGCTTCGCGGCATTATGCGCGGCTGGATATTACCGAGGCCGGCAAGTATTCGCTCTCGCCGGAGACCGAGGCTTATCTGCGCCAAATCGAGGAGCCGGTTTCAGTCATCGTGACGGTGACGCCCGAGGCCGATGAGGCGATTTTTTCGGATATTCGGCATCTGCTGCGCGAGTATGACAGCATAGCACGCAATCTCGGCGTGGACTTCGATGTGGAGTATGTGGATGTGTTTCGGCAGCGGGCGCGGGCGGCGCAATTGGCTGAGACCTATGGGATGCAGGAGAATCAGATCGCGGCGGTTTCGGGCGAGCGCGTGACCAAAATCGACGGGCTGACGGCGCTCTATGAGGTGGAGAATGGCGAGCCTGTGGCGTTTCGCGGCGAGCAGGCGTGTACCAACGCGATTATCGGGGTGACGCAGGCGGCACCCGCCAAGATTTATTTTTTGATTGGGCACGGCGAGCTGCAACTGGGGGATGTCGACCCAGCGCGCGGGTTGAGCGCCTTGCGGCAACTCCTGCGCGAGCGGAATCTGGAACTGGCCGAGCTGGACTTGAACGCCACGCGCGAGGTGCCCGCCGATGCCTCGCTGGTGGTGGTGGCCGCGCCGCGCACGGAGATCCCCGATTACGAGCTGGAGCCGCTGCGGCGTTACCTCACGGAGGACAATGGGCGGATGATTGCGCTGGTGGAGCCGTTTCGGCGACACGGGCTCGACCCGCTTTTCTACGATTGGGGCATTCGCGCCGACGACATGCTGGTGGTCGAGCCCAATCGCGAAAACCTTGCGCCGGGCGGCGACATCATCATCAGCCGCTACGCCGAGCACTCGATCACGCAGATTTTCAGTGAGCAGGCGCTGCCGCTGCTGATCGGCCAGCCGCGTCCGGTGCGTCTGGATCTGACCGCGCCGATCGACGAGCGGCTGGAGGTGACGCAGCTTTTCGGCACCTCGGAGGACAGTTGGGGCGAGCGCAATTATCGCAGCGAGCAGCCGCCGGTGCAGAGTCGTGGGGACATCCCGGGGCCGGTGCCGGTGGCCAGTCTAGCTGAGCGTTCCGTGGGCGAGCAGCTGGGGCTGGATCTGGCGGGCGGGCGTCTGGTGGTCTTTGGCAACGCGGATTTCATCGCGAACAACCGCCTATATATTCATGGCAACCGCTTCCTCTTTTTAAATGCGGTCAATTGGGCGATCGAGCGCGACGAGCTGCTCGACATCCCGCCCAAGCGGCTGGAGACCTATCAACTGGTGCTCAGTGATGCCTCGATGACCAACCTCTTGCTCAGCCTGATGGCCGTTCCCGGCGGCGTCGCCCTGCTCGGCGGCATCGTCTGGCTGCTGCGCCAGCGCTAGAGCATGTTTGCTGCGGCTGAGCGGCCTTTTTTTGGAGGGAGTGCTCGGCATCCGTGGACTCATGCGTCGTTGGGCGGTATTCGCTGCGGGACGGCAGAATCTGGCAGTGGGATGCGGCTGGGATGGCGGATTTTGGACACTTTTCACAGGGCGGGTTGTCGGATGTGAATAAGTTCGGAACAACTTGGAATAAGTCGCGCTTGCTTGTTCGCTTGGGGTAGCTGAGACTGGGGTTGCGGGTGGTGCCAGAGTGTCGCTGCACGATTCGTTTTCGACTTGATTTTTAGGGATTTGCGTTATGTCTGAGGAGCCGCCATTTGTTCACCTGCACTTGCATACCGACCATAGTCTGCTGGATGGCTGTGCGCGGGTAGATCGGCTGTTTAAGCGGGCTGCGGAGCTAAATATGCCCGCGATGGCGATGACCGATCACGGGAATCTCTTCGGGGCGATGGCCTTTTATTCGGAGGCCAGAAAGCACAATGTGAAGCCGATCATCGGTTGCGAGATCTATCTGGCCTACGACCACAAGATGACCGATCGCCCGAAGCGCGACCGGCGTCGCAGCGACGATATCGACGACATTCCCGACGGTGAACAACGTCCGCAAGATTTTCCAAAACACCAGACGCACCACAAGACCATCCTCTCGGCGGATTTCGAGGGCTACCAGAACCTCTCGCGCCTGGTGAGCGACGCCCACACCGAGGGCATGTATTACAAGCCGCGCACTGACGTGGAGCAACTGGCCGCGCACAGCAAGGGCTTGATCGGCCTGAGCGGCTGCGTCAACGGGGTGGCGAGCCAGTATCTGATCTATAACGATTACGAGAAGGCGCGCGAGGCGACGGCGCAGTTTGTCGACATCTTCGGCAAGGAGAATTACTACATCGAGCTGCAGGATCATGGCATGGCCGTGCAGCGGCGGATTATCCCCGGACTGCTCAAGCTGGCCAAGGAGTTCGATTTAAAAGTGGTGGCGGCGAACGATGTCCACTATGTGCTGCGCTCAGATGCCGCGCCGCATGACGCGCTGCTCTGCATTCAGACGGGCAAGATTGTGAGCGACGAGAATCGGCTGCGCTACCCCTCGCAGGAGTTTTATCTGAAGAGCCACACCGAGATGGCGCAGGTATTCAAGGAGATTCCCGAGGCGCTGAGCAATACGGTGGAGGTGGCCGAGCGCTGTAATTTGAAGATTCCGTTGGGCGAGAATCACTACCCGGTTTACGAGCGGGCGGCGGAGATTTCGTTTCGCGAGGATGGGGGCAATTTCGACCGGATTCTCGACATCTACGAGCGGGAAAAGGAGAAGGTGAACCGGCAGAATGGGATCGAGGAAACGGCGGCGCTGTCGGCGGAGGCGCGGGCGGAGTTTCGCAAGAACGGCACCTACCTGTTCGACCTCTGCAAGCGCGGGCTGAAGGAGCGCTACGGGGTGGATTATGAGGCGGTGCGCGCCGAGCAGACCGAGTTTTTGCACAAGAATCCCGGCGAGGGCGCCTTCGAGCCGGGCAGCGAGGCCTTTGCGCGTGAGGTGTGCGACAAGCTCGATTTCGAGCTGGCGATCATCGTTGGGACGGGCTTCATCGATTACTTCCTCATCACCTGGGACTTTATCGCCTGGGCGCGTGGGCAGGGGATACCGGTGGGGCCGGGTCGGGGTTCGGGTGCGGGCTGTCTGGTGGCTTATGTGCTGAAGATTACGGACATCGATCCGCTGCGCTTTGGGTTGCTGTTCGAGCGAATGCTGAGCCTGGAGCGGGTTTCGCCGCCGGACTTTGACGTGGACTTTTGCAAACGCCGCCGCGACCTGGTGGTGAATTATGTGCGCGACAAATACGGACGCGACCGAGTGGCGAACATCATCACTTTTGGCACCTTTGGCGCAAAGATGGTGGTGCGTGATATTGCGCGGGTGCTCGACCTGCCGTTTCAGGATGCCGACCGGATCGCCAAGATGGTGCCGGATGATTTGAACATCTCGCTGGGGCAGGCGCTCGACAAGAGCAGCGAGCTGCGCAGCGAAGTGAAGGCCAGCGAGAGGGCGCAACGGATCGTCGAATGGGGCAAGGTGATCGAGGGGATGGTGCGCAACACGGGCAAGCACGCCTGCGGCATCATTATCGGCGACCAGCCGATCACGAACCCCGTGCCGGTGACCATTCAGGAAGGCGACCTGACCACGCAGTATCCCAAGGGGCCGGTCGAGGATCTCGGGATGCTCAAGGCGGACTTTCTGGGGTTGAAAACGCTGACTGTCATCAGCGACGCCGAGACCAATGTGCGCCGCACGACGGGTCAGCGGGATTTCGACATCGAAAAGGTGGCGATCGACGACGAGAAGACTTACGCGCTGCTCAATACCGGGCACACGACGGGCGTGTTCCAGTTGGAATCGGAGGGGATGCAGAACCTGTGTCGGCGGCTGGGGCTGAGCAGCTTTGAGGAGATTATCGCGTTGATTGCGCTGTATCGTCCGGGGCCGATGCAGTTCATCGACCAGTTTATCGAGGGCAAGAAGAACCCGGCGTCGGTGAAGGTGCCGCATCCCCTGCTGGAGGACTTGGTGCGCGAGACCTATGGCGTGCTGGTCTATCAGGAGCAGGTGATGGAGGTGGCGCGGCTGATCGCCGGCTATACGCTGGGCGGCGCGGATATTCTGCGGCGCGCAATGGGTAAAAAGAAGCCGGAAGTGATGGCGCAGCAAAAGGAGATTTTCCTGAAGGGCGCCAAGGAGACGACCGGGCTGGACAAGCGCGAGGCCGAGGACATTTTTGCAACGCTGGAGAAGTTTGCCCAGTATGGTTTTAATAAGTCGCACTCGGCGGCCTACGCGATGTTGAGCTATCGCACGGCCTACCTGAAGGCGAATTATCCGGTGGAGTTTATGGCGGCGGTGCTGTCGAGCGAACTGGGGAATGCGGATAAGGTTTCGGTGTTTATCGAGGAGTGTCGGCAAATGGGCGTGCCGGTGCTGGGGCCCGATGTGAACGAGTCGCGCGAGGACTTTACGCCGGTGCAGCGCAAGCCCGAACACGAGGCGGCAGCGGAGCTGGCGGTGGCGCAGCCGGAAGCCGAGGCGGATGGCTTGGCGCTGCTGAGCGAGCAGGCGGGCGAGGCGGCGATTCGCTTTGGCATGGCGGCGATCAAGGGCGTGGGCGATAGCGCGGCGCAGTCGATTTTGGCCGAGCGCGATGCGAATGGGGCGTTTGAGGATTTTAGCGACTTTATTCGGCGGATCGATACGCGGGCGGTGAATCGGCGGGTGATCGAGTGTCTGGTGAAGAGCGGGGCGTTTGACTTTACGGGGGTGAATCGCGGGGTGTTGCTGGCGAATGTCGAGAGCTCGCTAAAGGAAGCGGCAGAGCTGCAGCGCGATGCGGAGATCGGGCAAAACAATTTTCTGGGTCTGCTGGAAGAGCCGAGTGGCGGCGGCAGTGGCGGAGATCGTGCGGCGAAGAAGCAATTGCGCGGGCCGCGGATCAGTAAGTCGGAGATGCTGCAACACGAAAAGGAGCTGCTCGGGTTTTATGTGTCGGGGCATCCGCTGGATCGCTATGCAGGGCTGGCAGAGCGCCTGAATACGCTGGATCTGGGGGAGCTGGATAGCGCGCGAGCGGCGAACGGCAACGGCAAGGTGAGCTTTCGGCTCTGTGGCGTGGTGAGCGGCGTGCAGAAGCGGCTGGCGAAGCGCGATAACCGTCCTTGGGCGAGCTTCCGCCTGTCGACCCGCACCGAAAGCTATGACATCAAGATGTTTGCCGATGCCTACGAAGACTTTGGGCCGGCAGTGCAGGAAAACGCGGTGCTGATGATCCATGGCCTCGCCGATAAGCGCGACACCGAAGTGCTGCTGACCGTGGCCGAGGCCTTTCGGCTGGAAAACCGGATCGCGACCCTCTTCGACTGGCTGGAATTGGAGTTGGAACTGAACGACACCAAGGCCAACGGGGTGATTGAGCGCATCCGCGAGATCAGCGATGAGCAGCGGGGTCGAGGTGCCACGCGCATCCGCCTGCGCTTTCCTCTGGCCGATGGCGACGCCCTCGAAGCCGAACTGCCCGCCGGGATGACCCTCGACCTCGCTGCTACCGAACCCCGCACCCTTGAGAAGCTGCCAGGCGTCCGCGCCCTGCACGCCATCCCCAAAGCCGCACCCATCATGGAAGACCGCCGCAGCTACAAAAAAGCCAGCTAATTCACCAACGCCACATAAAAAATGGATAAAAAGTGATAAAAAGCTTGCGAACGAGGGGAAAGTGACGAATATAAAAGAATGAAATTTACCGTGGATATCCCAGACGACACCCTCGCCCAAGTGCAAGAAACCGTCGGCGAATACAAAAAAGGGCCCGCCATCGTCAAAGCCCTCAAAGACTACCTCCGGCGGGACGCACTGCGAGACTTCGGCCAAGAGATCGCCGACGGGGTTTACGACTACGACTACACCAACGAAGAAGTCGAGCGCTGGGGCATGGGCTACCACGAAAGCGAGCCGCTCGCAGTCGCCGAGCCTAAAACCGTCGAATACAAGGTAACCAAGCGCCGCTAATGATCCTGATCGACTCCTCCGTATGGATTGAATCGCTCAGGCGCGATGGTTTGCCAACCGTCAGAAAGACGCTCCAAAAGATACTCGACAACGACGATGCAGCCACCTGCGATGCCGTGCGTCTGGAGGTGATCGGGGCGGCTCGCGAAACGGAGCGCAGCAAGCTGCTGCACCGCTTCTTTCTGCTGCATCACCTGCCCGAGCCCGATAAATTTTGCGAGCTGTGCATCCGCACCAACTGGAAATTACGCGACGGAGGACTCACTCTGCCCTGGATGGACGTGATGATCGCGAGCATGGCATTGCACCACGGCACCCCCGTCTTCACGCTCGACCGGCACTTCATCAGCGCCAGCCGCATCCTTGAGGTAAAGGTTCACTTTAAAGCGGTTCCCGGTTCGTATAGCTACCCGATGCTCTAACGCCGGATGCGCCACTTTGGAATCAAAGGCGGCACGTCGGGTTTGGAGGCGTATCGCTCTTGACGCCGAGGAATTCGGTGCTCATGCTGTCGGCTTCACTGACTGATTCACGAATGCCAGAGACCAAATCTATGTCGACCGAGGTTGTATCTCGCGAGCTGACTGTTCGCAACCGCATGGGCATCCACGCCCGGCCTGCCGCCATGATTGTGCGTCTGGCCAACAAGTATGATGCCGAGGTGACGGTCGAGAAGGATGACGAGGAGGTCAACGGCAAGAGCATCATGGGGCTGATGATGCTGGCTGCCGGGCAGGGCTCGCAGTTGTGCTTCCGCGTCGAGGGTGCCAATGGCAAGGAGCTGCTCGACGAACTGGAGGCGCTCTTCGATCGGAAATTTGAAGAGGCCTGAAGTTTCTTGGATTGATTTCTGAAGTGTACTGGATTTAGTAGAACTCAGGCCTCTTCTATTCTTCTGGTGTATCGTTTATTGGGCTTCAACGCAAGCTGACAGGCTTACTCCTGCTTTGCCCCTATGTGGGAGCAAATTTCTTCTCAAACCGTGCTGGGCTTAGGCAGGCCAGTTAGGCATCTATCCGATAGGTGTTGTAAAAGAACTTGATGTATTCGAAGGCATTGCTGCGGCTTCGCTCTCGTCGGCAAAGACGCGCGCAAAATCGTTTTAAGCTTTGACAATCATGCAAATACGCGCGAGAAAGCTTCAAGTCCAACCCTGAACCGCCTTCGGGCTGACCCGCCTTGCGTTTTTTAAGCAACGATATTGGAATCGATTTAGGTACCGCCAACACCCTGGTTTATGTGCGCGACCGGGGGATTGTGCTGCGGGAGCCCAGCGTCGTCGCGATCTATTCCGGGACGCGTAAGGTGCGGGCGGTCGGGCTGGAGGCCAAGCAGATGCTCGG
>CAYQTM010000064.1:0-7594 GCA_964420355.1 uncultured Opitutales bacterium | reverse complement strand
AAATTAGACGGTGGCGGCCGGCTTGTCGATCAGGTGCCCTTTGGGGAGAGGCAAGGGGCGGCTGGTGGCCTTGGCGGCCACGGCATCGTGCGTGACCATGACGATGGTTTTGTCAAACTCGACGCTGAGTTGCGTGGGCAGCCCGAGGATGGAGGGGGCGGACTCGCGATCGAGGGCGCCCGTCGGCTCGTCGGCCACCAGCAGGGCGGGGTCGGTGACGAGGGCGCGCGAGATGGCCACCCGCTGCTCCTGCCCGCGAGAAAGCTCGCTGGGACGGTGCTCGGCGCGGTCGGACAAGCTGACAATCTCCAGCGCCTGCTCGACCTTCGCGCGGCGCTCGCGCCTCGACAAGCCCTTGTCGAGCAGCAGCGGCAGCTCCACATTTTCGTAGGCGGTGAGGATGGGCACCAGATGGTAAAGCTGGAAAATATAGCCACAGTGCCGGGCTCGCCAGGCGGTCAACTGTCCGCGCGAGAGGTCGGCCAGATTGCGCCCGTCGATCGACAGCTCGCCTGCGCTGGGTGTGTCGATCCCGGCAATGAGGTTCAGCAGGGTCGTCTTGCCGGAACCCGAAGGCCCCATCAGCGCAAGGAACTCCCCGCGCGCCACATCCAGATCCAGCCCTTCCAAAGGCGTCACGGTCGTCCGTCCCTTTTTGTAAGTCTTGGTCAAACCCCGGCACCGGATAAAGGGAGTCGTGGCGGATTGTTTTTCTTGAGTTTCCATAAATTGTATATGCGGTTATTGGTATTAAAGGCTGGTTGGACTTCTGGCATTGTCTTCTTTTTAACGCAGAGGACGCAAAGGCGCGAAGGCGCTGAGGCGCGGAGGGAGTAAAGATGGTTTGAACGATGCTGGCTGGAGCCGCATCGCGGCGTTATTATAGTCTAGCCGTGGGCGTAAGCCCACGGTACGAAGGAATAAGAGCCTCAAGCCGCGGCGCGGCGACAGAAAGTGCTTGCAACCGATTCTATCGCCGCGATGCGGCTGTATATGAGAAATCTCGTGTTCCGTGGGCTCACGCCCACGGCTACAATCTGACGCCGCGCTGCGGCTTTTTTTGATAAGCAACTTCTCTCGCATCGGATTAGTCCTTGACGCTTACCAATCTCGGGAGGACGCGCTGGCCTTCGGTGAGGTCGGCGAGGGGGTTGAGGACGAGGCGCTCGCCGGGGCGGAGGCCGTCGAGAACTTGCCAGTGGCCATCGCGCTCCTGGCCGAGGCGGAGGTCGCGGCGGGTGAGGCGCTGGTCGTCGGTGGTGATGGTCCAAACGCTCGCTCGGTCGTCGTCGCGGGTGATCAGGGCGCGTTCGGGAATGAAGACTTGAACGCCGCTCGGTTGGCTGCGTTGGGCGACCTCGCTGCCGGTTTGTCTGGATTGCAGGGGTAGAAATTCGGCGCGGCAGAGCATCTCGGGGCGCAGACGCGGGTCGGGTTCGAGCAGCTCGACCTTGGCCTGAAGGGTGTTGCGCTGGATGTCGGCCTCGCCGAGGATGCGGCTGACCCGCCCGCGTAACTGCATGTCGGGTAGAAGGTTACTGCGCACCATGACCGGCTGTCCGATGGCCAGCCGCGCCGCATGTTCGAGCGGCACGTCGATGCGCGCCTGCAATTGATCGTCTTGATAAAGGATGGCGATGGTGGCCGACTCCATGCCGTCCATCCGCAGCATTTTCTTTTGGCCGGGCGCGGCCAGCAAGCGCTGCACGATGCCGGCGATGGGACTGCGAATCTGCGTGCGTTCAAGCGCCAACTGCCGCTCGTCGCGCCGCACCCTCGCCTCATCAACCCGCCGTTCGGACTCGCGCAGCGCCACCTCGCGCGCCGCCAGCTCAGCCTCCTGCGCGAGCACGCGCAGCCGCGCCTGCTCGATCTGCCGCGCCTGCACCGCATCGCGTCCCGCCTGCTCCAGACGCTCGGCCTCGTCGCGCAGCTCCGCCAGCCGCGCGCGCGCCGCCTCGACCCGCGCCTCGGCACCTTCGGCGGCGGCCTGCTGGGTGGCCAGCGCTGCCTCGACCGCCGCCAGCGCCAGCTCGGCATCTTCGGCGATCAGGGTGGCGAGCACCTCGCCGCGCTCGACCCGCTGCCCTTCGAGCACCCGCACCTCTTCGACTACCCCGTCGGTCAGGGCGGTCGCACGAATAGGGTAGGGGTCGGCCTCGATCCAGCCCGAGGCCTGGAACAGCATCGAACCTTCCCACGGGTCGACCGCCTCGGCGGCGACGGTGGGCGCGGCGGCCTGGTCGGCGGACGGCTGCAAAGTGGTCACGGTGGTCACTTCGACCTCACGCGCCGGCAGCAGGCGCTCGCCAAAGAGCAGCCAGGCGGTCAGGACAAACCCGGCCACCAGCGTCAGCGGCAGCGCCCGCGCGAGCCACTTATCGCGGCCAGAGGCCTTGCGTTGCTTGCTGGGCGGAGCCTCGCTAGGCTCGGATGGTTTTCGAAAAAGTGAATCGGTCGATTGGCTCATAACAGTGAAGAGGGGTTACCCACGCAGTCGGCCCGGCGCCTCGCCGGGCGCGTCGTCAGCCTGCGAGTGCGCAGGCCGCCCTTCTGCACAACAGGCGCACCTGAATGCGCGCCCGCAGCTGCGCCGCATCTACACCTGGCGGTGCCCGTGCGGCGAGCCCCCGCGCTTCTGTTATTATAAGTGAACGCGCGGCTGCCTTGGCCGGGCGGTCAAAAGCCTGCACGCTCGGCTGCCAGCGGTCTTTGCCGGGCATGGCAGCCACATCGGCCTTGGGCGTGGGCGCTGCAATGCAGCACTCGCACTGGGCGCCGCAATCACACTCCGCACCGCAGCAAGCCGCCACAGCATCCGGTGCCGCAGCCTGAGAGACCGCCTCCGCGCCTTGAGCGGGCTGCGGCTCCGTCGTTTGCGCACCTGCGCAGCAATCGCCAGATGCGATGCCCGCCAGCGGCAGGAGCATCAGCATCAGCAAGGCGATGTGGCGCAGGCTGCGATACATGGATTGCATTGTTGCTTATAAGAGTCATAAAGGCAAATCCTATTCCCGGAAGCGCGGATCTTCGATTTTGTCGATAACTGACCTCAACCTTGATGGCGGTGAGCCTGGTTTTAAAGGTCTTTTTGCGTCGTTACCGCTCGGTAATCTGGTTGCCGAAGAACATGCCGATGATCGTGATGAGGATGTTTCGGTTTCCCAGAAGCCCATCTCAACAAATCCGATCCATCCATATTTTCAGTCATCACAATTATTGGTCAGAATCCGATCACGTTGCACGGTGAGAACGTGTCTCGATAAGAAAAAGTGACAACTTTCGCAATTACACCCTTGAGGAGGTTGAAGTTGGTGTAACGGCTTGCGCGATGGCGGGTGCTGTCGCATGCTGTCGGGATGCGATGGCGGCGAGATAGCTGGCAGGGGAGGGCGCGGGCGTGGCTTTGGGCGCTCGGGATGCTGTGGGTTGGGCTGGTCATGGCGCAGCCTGCCGATGAGAGCGGAGCCACGGAGCCTGCGCCGGGGCGGGCGAGTGCCGATTTGGAACCGCCAGAAGGGCAAATGCTGTTTGATGTGCGCGAGCCGCTGCCCGACCCCGCCTCGACGCTGCACCCGCTGCTGCGTCCGACGCCCCTGAATGTCGCGCTATGGACGCTGCTGTTGGCGGCTTTGGTGGCGGGCGTGATTTTGCTCGTGCGCTATTTGCGCAAGCCAGCCCCGCCCATCCCGGCCGCTGAGCTGGCGCGTGGGCGTCTGCGCGAGGCGGCGGCGCGGCTGGAAGTGGGCGACCTGCGCGGCTGGTGCAACCTCAGCAGCGCGATTTTACGCGATTACATCGAGGCCACCACGCCGCTGCGCGCCCGCAGTCAGACCACCGAGGAATTTCTGCCGCGCGCCCGCGACCACCAGAGCCTCGCGGGCGAGCCTGCCGAGCTGCTTGGGCGATTCCTAACGCTCATCGATCAGGTGCGCTACGCCGACTACACCCTCACCGAGGCCGAGCGCGCCGAGCTGCCCAAGTTGCCCGACGCCTTCATCGACACCGCCGCCCAGCCCGCGCCAACCGAAACCGCCCGCGCCGCCTGACCCGCCGACCGCCATGAATTTCCTCAATCCCGACATCCTCTGGCTCCTGTTGCTCGTGCCGCCGCTCCTCCTGCTGACCTACTGGCGCAGCGGCACCCTCCGCCAGCGCATGCTCGGGCGCTTCGCCGCCGGACGCCTGATCGAGCGCCTGATGGACTCCTACAGCCCGCGCTTGCAAAACCTCAAATACGCCCTGCTCGTGCTCGCGATGGCGCTGGGCTTGCTCGCGCTCGCGCGCCCGCAGTGGGGCATCGAAATGCGGCAGCAGCGCTCGCGCGGCATCGACATCCTTTTCGCGCTCGACGCCTCCAAGAGCATGCTCGCGCCCGACGTTTCGCCCAGCCGCCTGACCCGCGCGCGCCTCGCCATGCTCGACCTGCTCGGCCAGCTCGAGGGCGACCGCGTCGGGCTGATCGCCTTCAGCGGCAATGCGTTTTTGCAGTGCCCGC
This sequence comes from uncultured Opitutales bacterium, assembly GCA_964420355.1. Taxonomy (GTDB): domain Bacteria; phylum Verrucomicrobiota; class Verrucomicrobiia; order Opitutales; family JABSRG01; genus CAYQTM01. Next base: position 3,096 of record CAYQTM010000064.1, on the reverse strand, counting down.
TCACGCTCGATTACGACGCCTTTCGACAGAGCCTCGACGTGGTGCGTCCGGGGCTGATCGCGCGGGGCGGCTCCGACCTCGCCGCCGCCATCGAAGAGGCCAGCGAGGCCTTCGAGGAGGGGCAGCGCGACAAGTTTCTCGTGCTGATCTCGGACGGCGAAGACCTCAGCGAGAGCGGGACGCAGGCCGCCCGTCAGGCCGGTGATGCCGGAATAACGATTTTCACCGTAGGTGTCGGCACCACCGAAGGCTCGCGCATCCCGATCACCGACCGCTTCAACCGCGATAGCTTCGTCACCGACCCCACCGGCGCGCCGGTCGTCACGCGGCTCGATGAGGCCACACTCCGCGCCATTTCCGAGGCCACCGGCGGGTTTTACACCCCGCTGGGCACGACTGGCGGCGGCCTCGAGCGCATCTATTATCGCGGGATGAACGCCGCCCAGCGTCAGGAACGCGAGACCACCATGGAACCTGTCCCCATCGAACGCTTTCAATACTTCCTCATCCCCGCCGTGCTCTGCCTTATGGTCGAAATGCTGCTCACCAACCGCCGCCGCCGTCCGCAAACCACCTCACCTGCCGTCTTGCCGCTGGGCATCGCGCTGGCGCTCGCAATGCTGGCCATGCCCGGGAACTTGCAGGCGCAGGAGGAGGCAGAGGCCGATGCGCCCGCCGCCAGCGCAGACTCGCCCGACCCTTTTGTGCTCTACCAACTCGGCAAATACGGCGAGGCGGCGCTCGGCTACAAGGCGCGCAGCGAAGCCGCGAAAACCCCTGAGGCCGAGACGCTCTACAACCTCGGGACGGCGCTGCACAAACGCGGCGCTTACCGTGAGGCCGTTCGCGCCTTCAGCGATGCGCTCGAAATCGCGCCGCTCGACCTGCAACAGCGCACTTTTTATAACCTCGGCAACACCCATTTCAAAATGGGCGAGGCGCAACTGACCGAAGATCCCGCGCAGACCATCGAGCAGTGGGATCAGGCGATCCAGCATTTTGACAGCGCCCTCGAACTCGACCCCGATGACGCCGAGGCGCGCTACAATCGCGATAAGCTGCAAAGTATGCGCGACGCGCTCCAGCAGATGCAAGACCAGCAGCCACCCTCGGGCGGCGAAGGCGAAAATCAGGAGAATCAGCAGCAGCAAGACTCGGATCAGCAGGACGGCGAGCAACAGGAGCAGGGTGAAAACGGCCAGCCCCAGCAGCCGCAGGAAGGGCAGGAGGGCGACCCGCAAAACCAGCAGCAAGGCGAAGAACAGCAGTCGCAAGACGACCCCCAGGCGCGTCCCGAGCAAGGCGAAGACGGGCGACGCCCCCTCGAAGAGCGCGAGCTGCAAGGTGCCAACGAGGCGCTCGAAGAGATGCAGGAAAGCGCCGAAGAAGACCCCAGCGGCGAGCCGAGCAACGCTATCCGCATGAGCGAAAGCGAAGCCCGCCAGCTCCTCGAAGCGCTCCGCCAGCGCGAACGCCAGCTCCCGCTCGCCGAAACCCCCGAAGAAGCCGCCCGCGCCCGCGCCCAACCCAACCGCGACTGGTAAGCAAGCACTACCCAGCCCGACCCAAGACAAGTTCCCCGACAAGGATTCGAACCTCGACTAAATGGACCAAAACCATTTGTGCTACCATTACACCATCGGGGACTATACGCTCAAGTTAGTTAACCGACCGCCGACGGTCAAGCCTTTCATCGAGGCTGCATCCGTTTTGATAGAGGCGTTTTGACCTCGACGGTGGCGCGGGCTGGACTTGTGCCAAACGCTTCCGATATAATCAGCCGCGATGGATACCTCAAAAGGCGGGCCGGAGAGCCCTGGCGCATCGACTCTCGCGCCGATGGAGCCGGGTGAAGCTTTTGGCGGGTATCGTATTCGCGCCTGCTTATGCCACGATTTGCTGGGGTCGTTTTATCGGGTGGAGCACCCAGATCGGCATCCGCCAGTGGCGCTTTTTATCCTGCCGAAGAAGGCGAGCGCTCGCCCGGAGGTGCGCGGGCGGTTCAACAATCTCAGCGCGCAGTTGATCGAGCTGAATCACCCCAATCTGGTGCGGGTGCTGGAGACGGAGGAGATCGACGGGCACCTCGTGCTGGTCTGCGAGGATGTCGAGGGCGAGAATTTCGACGACTACCTCAGCCGTGTGCTGCGCGGCGAGACCAAACCCGCGCTGCCCAGTGCCGACCCCGAGGAGGTGGCCAGCCGCGAGCGCCTGATCGAGTCGCGCAACAGCTGCCCGCCCAACCTCAGCCGCGCCCCTTACACGGGCGGCATGGCCGATCCCAAGGCGAGCGAGCAGCCGGGGCTGCACTTTCAGGAGGTCAAGCGCGTGATGCAGGATCTGCTCAACGGCCTGGCACACGCCCACGAGCGGCGCGTCGACCACCTCGCCGTCGTGCCGCGCTATGTCATCCGCCAGCCGAGCGGCGCGGTGAAGCTGGTCGGGCTGGGGCTGATGCGGCTCTTCGGGCGCGACGTGTTTGAGCTGCTGGCCTCCTCGTTTATCGTGCCGATTCAGGCACCGGGGCGGCGACGCGGGGTGACGCTCAGTCAGGCGCTCAGCCCAGAGCTGAGTCGCGGCGAGACCTACGACCGGCGTGGCGACATCTTCGGCGTGGCCTTCACCGGGTATTACCTGCTGACCGTCCAGCGTCCGAGCCTCAACCATTATCGCCCGCCGACCGAGCTGGTCACGGGTCTGCCGCCGCGCTGGGACACCTTCATCGGGCGCTCGCTGGAGCCGGATATCCGCAAGCGCTACCAGACGACCGGCGTGGCGCTGGTCGCCCTCAATTCGATCAACATCTGGCCGGAGCCGGTCAGCAACAATCCGCTGCGGCGCGTGCTCGACGCCATCCCGCTGCCCGAAAGCATCCGCAAACAGGGCGGCGGCGCGACCTTGCTGGCGCGGCTGAGTATCGTTGGGGTAGCGCTCGTGCTGCTGGCGGGTGTCGGGCTGTTTGTCGCGCAGACCGAGCCGTGGAAGCTGCTCGACGGCGGGATTCCCGAGGGGCAGGTGGCGATGGAGGTGCCGGCAGGGCAGGGCGATTTTGAGTTCATTATCGCGCCAGCCGAGGCAGAGCTGACGTTTTTCGGA
>CAYQTM010000063.1:4883-7641 GCA_964420355.1 uncultured Opitutales bacterium | reverse complement strand
CCAGCATCACGCTCTGAAAAAGTCGGGGAAGTACGACTATCTCACGGATTCAGGGTAATCACTGGTTCAAGCAAAGGAGATGAAGTATCTCGAGGGCAGACATGGAAAACTGATGGGTCTTGCTTTGATAACTAAATCTCATTTAAATGCAGCCGAGCAGTGAATTGGCGCGGCGTCTGGTCGAATTGCCTTAGGTTACTTGATTCCCTTTTTTCGATATGTCCGGTTCCCGCCCCGAAGACTCCGTGCCCGTCTGGACGCCCTTTACGCCTCGCCGCGCCGAGCATGTGCTGTTTCGACGGCGCTTTTCGCTGGCTGAGGTGCCGGAGTTGGCCGAGATGCACCTCTTTGCCGATCACCGTTATGTGCTGAGGGTCAACGGCGAGAGCATCGGCTACGGGCCGGCGCGCTTTCACCCCGAGTTTCCCGAATACGACAGCTACGACCTGTGCGCGCACCTCAAGGCCGGGGTGAACGAGATCGTGGTGCAGGTGGTCTGGCCGGGCATCCATACCGACGTTGGTGCCTTTCACTCGCCCTGTTTTCGGGCTTGGGGGAGGCTGGAAAGCAAGGGCAAGACCCTGATTTCGCTGGAGACGCCCGGCGGCTGGCAGACGCGCCGCGACGAGACCTACCTCGACTACGGGCCGCGCTTTGCCTTCGCGCTCGGGCCGATCGAGATTGTCGATCAGCGTCTGGAAAATCCCGCTGACATCGAGTGGGAGGACGCGCAGCCGGTCGAGGACACCTGGGGTGCGCTTCGCCCGCGCTCGATTCCGCTCCTCACCCAGCGCCTGATCCAGCCGGAGCAGATTACTGGCATTTTCAAGGAAAAGCCGACCAACTGGCGGTTGTTTTCCTTCGTCCACACCAACCCGCGCATCGCCCACAACCGCGCCCACATGGGCTACGGGCGGCGTAGCAAGCTCTACGAGTCTCGCCGCTACAATCTTGCCTGGACTTGGATACGCAGCGAGGCACCGCGCGAGATCAATGCACGCACCAGTTGGGGCGAGGTGTTTCTCAACGGTAACTTTCTGCAAAAGGAGTCGCGCCTGCAGGACGCCTACCGTGCTGAGACTTTGATTATGCCGCTGCGCGCTGGCTGGAACCTGTTGGTCGTGGCAATCCAACTGGCCGAGGATACCTGGGACTTTAATCTGGCGCTGAGCGGCAACCCCGACATCTTGGTCTCGGCCACCAAAAAGGTCGAGGCTCCTAACACCTTTCGCGTCTCCACCAGCTTGGACAAGGAAGAGTTCAGCCAGATTCGCCTGATCGGCGAGCCGCGCGAACCGGGCGTGAGCGGCTTCCAACTCGAATCCAAGCTCTTGCAGCTCAGCGATGGGTTTGCCAATCCAAACTTTCACCTGTCGTGGCTCAGCTTCGAGCGCCTGCCGGAGTCCGCGCCCTCGCTGCCCCAGCGCTGTCCGCCTGAAGAAACCCGCCTGCTGGTGTTCGATTTTGGCAAAACGGTGAGCGGGCGGTTGCGTTTCAAGGTCAACTCAGATGAAGGCTGCCAGTTGGATGTGGGATTCGCCGATGAATTGATCGACGGGCGACCCAAGGTCGGTGGCCAAGATCTGCTTTGCCCTTCAATGCGATTCATTCTTCGCGGTGGAATTCAGGAGATTGAAACCCACATGCCGGTGGGCTTTCGCTATGTCGAAATCAGCATTAAAGGCTGGAAGACCGAAGCCCGATTAGAAGAACTGGGTATCATCGAGCAGCGCTACCCAGCCGAGCTGGCGGCTCGCTTCGAGTGCTCGGATGCGCGGAATTGCGCGATTTGGGCAATGAGTCAAGATACCGCCGCAGTCTGCGCCGAGGATGCCTATACCGACACGCCCGGTCGCGAGCGCACCCTGCACGCCATCGATATTCTGCCGGGGCTGGCTGTCTGGCAATTCAACACCGAAGATTTAGCACTCTTCACGCGCAGCCTTCGACTGTTCCTACAGGCACCGCGCAGCAGCGAAGGTTGGTTTCAGTCCGTTGCGCCAACCATCCCTGAAGAAAAGACCTACCCTGACCACACTTTTTCGCTCCTTTTCAGTGCCCTATGGCTGGCTAAAATTGGGCATACACAGTTGCTCGGCGAGAGCATTCAGGCCTTCAGCCCGATCATGGAGGCGCTCACCAGTCACATCGAAAGAGGTGACGGATTGATTCATCACGAAAGCGCAAATTACGTCGACGCTGTCACTGCTGGAGTGCGCGGTTGCTCAACTATGCTGAACGCGATGACCGTGATGGGCTGGGAAGCGCTGAGCGAACTCCAGCAAATAGCGGGTTCCAACGCTAAATTTCTTTCCCACTCAGAAACTCTGAGAAAGCATCTTTCGGAGCGCCTCTGGAACCCGGGCTTGGAGGCATTCTCTGAAGGCATCGAAGAAGGCAAGATGTTGAACACCTGCTCGGTCGTGACCAACGCATGGGTCTTGCTGGCTCGTGCCACGACACCCGACCAGCAAGAGAAGGTGCTCAACTACATTAAGCAGACTATCAATCGACTGGACTGGGCGCATTCAGAAGGACGAAAAGGGGTCAGCTCTCCCCCAAATGTATTCTTTATTTTAGAAGCGCTCTACCTACATGGGAAAGTGGAACTCGCCGAACACCTCATGCGCGCAACCTGGGGCATGATGCTGGACGCCGGCAGCGCGAATGCCTGGGAGAACATGAATACTCGAGCGAGCCTCTGCCACGGGCGCGCGATCGCGCCGGCTTATCATTTTATCACGCGGACGCTGGGTTT
>CAYQTM010000063.1:0-4783 GCA_964420355.1 uncultured Opitutales bacterium | reverse complement strand
AGGATTGACGGCAGGGCGGTTTCTGGATTGTTTTAAAGCATGAAGGTAATACGGGCAGACAGCGCCGGCTTCTGCTGGGGAGTCGAGCGCGCCATCGACATCGCGCGAAAGTTCGCCGAGGGCGGCAAAACGCCGGTGTTCACCGATGGGCCGCTCATCCACAACCGCCAGATGATGGAGCGCCTCCACAACGAGCGCATCCGCGAGGTGGGCGACTACCAGAGCCAGAGCGCCATAGAGTTTGCCCCCGAAGAAAAGCAGGAGGCCGTTATGGTGGTGCGCGCCCACGGCATCTCGCCCGAGCGCCGCAAGTATTTGAAAAGTCTCGGGCTGAAGTTTCGCGATGCCACCTGCCCCGACGTCGGCTTTATTGCGGGGAAAATCCGCCGTCACGCCAGCAAAGGCTACAGCACCGTGATATTCGGCGACCCCAAGCACCCGGAGGCCATCGGCCTGATGGGCTACACCGACGGGCGCGGCTATGTCGTTCAGTCGACTGAAGACATCGACGCGCTGCCCGATCTCGGCGAGGATGTTATTTTCGTGTCGCAGTCGACCATGTTCACCCATGAGTTTGAAGAACTGGCGCTCTACCTGCGCAATCGCTACGAAAAGCTGATCGTGATCGACACCATCTGTCAGGCCACCAAAGACCGCCAAGGCGACATCCCCAAGCTGATCGAGCAGGGTGCCGAGGCCATCGTCGTGATCGGCGGACACCACAGCGCCAACACCAAAAAGCTGGCAAAGCTCGCCCAAAGCCACGGCCAGCCCACCTACCACATCGAAACCGCCGACGAGATCGACCCCACCGAATTCGCCCAATACGGCACGGTGGGCGTCACCGCCGGAGCCTCCACCCCGCGCTTCCTGATCGACGCTGTCTGCGAAAAACTCAAAAACCTCGACCTGGCTGAAGCCGCCGCCAATTAGTCTTCAAGTTTGCGATTGGGAGAAGAGCCTCATCGCGGCGAATTCGCCTTGAAGAACCCCGCATAGCGTGCCTTGCAAGGCTTGACATGCTTGGCGCTTCTGGCCTTTCTGACCGTTGAATGATGACGGCATACTTGGTTCCGGCGCACGTCGCTGAGGAAGATCTGTGGGGTCATATGGCAATCTCATGGATGCACGATAGCGCTATGCTTTGCCGGGGATTTTACCCTGACAAATCAAGTCCCCAGTTAGCTGAGGTTGACTTTGATCGTCTGGCTGACTATCTTTTCAACCATCGAGTCGATGGGATTGCTTTGGATGATCGCGAATTTGCGCTCAGGGCGCAAAAGAGCGCAGCTTATATGCAGCGGCAGTGGCCATTTTTTAAAGGCACACAATCGATTGAAGTCTTAAGCTGGGTCACAAGCCATTCTAAGGGATATTATTCATTCAACCCCCACACTCATCAGGCCGATAATTGTGTTACATGGGCAACCAAGCGGATTAACGAAGCAGCTGGGCAAGTGATTGAACCCGTGCGCGAAGGAAGAGTTAAAGAGATCGTCAAACAGCTCCGTGGGGAACCATTCGATAAGGCCAATTCAGATGAAGAATCAGCGGATAGCAGCGTTTAAAGATAAGCCGCACGCACTGGTAGTTGAGTTTGAAGATGACCCCGCCGCTGGGGTGGTGGTCAGTAGAGAGGATCGTCATATCGTTTTTCGTTTGCGAGATTCCAAGGGCAGGCTGGTGCCTGGCGCATTTCGCCCCGAAAATTTCGAAGAGTTTCGAATGCAGAGTACGGGAGGCTCGAATGTGACCCTACAAGTCAGCCATTCTGGTGGCCGTGTGATGGATTTAGGGCAGTTTTCGGCCGAGATCGGTAATCAGGCGCGCGAGTGGATGTTGGCAGCTCGAAAGGTCGTTTTGAAGGATTCGGATGAAGCGCCTGAGTTAGGTGGCAGCCTTGAGCCTCAAGTTGCTCCTGAAGATGCCATTGCTCAGATACGTCAGCCGAGTGAAAAGATGGGTTTTGATTATTCGGTGCGCAGTCATCCGGGTAAGCCCAGAAAGATAGCCCACCGTATAGGGATTAAACAATCCACCGTGCCGACGAAAGCCGCTCGCGAGGCCGAGATGGGGTAACTGGTTTTTTTTACGACCGCAATTCTGCGAGGTTTAGCTTGCCATTGGGGCGGCGGGCTTGCTTAGCTTGCGGGGATGGAGCCCTACCGATTTCAGGTGCTGGGGTCGAGCAGCTCGGGAAATTGTGCGCTGCTGTCGACCGGTGAGAGCCGCGTGTTGATCGATGCCGGGCTCAGCGGGCGGCGCATCCGCACCCTGCTGGCCGAGGCCGGGGAATCGATTGACGGGATCGACGCTATTTTTATTACCCACGAGCATCAGGATCACTGCGGCGGGCTCTTTGGGCTGGCGCGCCATGCGGGCATCCCCGTCTATGCGAACAGCCACACCGCCCGCGCCATCCAGCCGCGCCTCAAGCATAAGCCCAGTTGGCGGCTCTTCGAGACGGGCACGCGCTTTACTTTTCGCGATCTGGAGGTCGAGGCTTTTACCGTGCCGCATGATGCGCACGATCCGGTGGCCTTCACTTTTAAATGGGGCGGGGACGACCTCTTCAGCCCGCGCCGCAGCCTGGCCTGGGTGACCGACCTCGGCAGCGTGCCGCAGCTCGTGCGCGAGAAGATTCGCGAGGTCGATGTGCTGGCGATCGAGAGCAACTACGACGAGGGGCTGCTCGAACGCGACATCAAGCGCCCCTGGTCGATCAAGCAGCGCATCCGCGGACGCCACGGGCACCTCTCCAACGAGGCGGTGGTCGAGCTGGTCGGCGAGATGGGCGACACCGCCTGGCGGCAGCTTGTGCTCTTGCATCTCAGCCGCGAGTGTAACAACATTTCCGTCGTGCAGGACAGCCTGCGCCCGCTCAATGGCAGCCGCCGACGCGCCTTCGAGGTGGAGGTCGTCGACCCCATCGGCGGCCTTGGCAAAGCGATTGGGTTTTAATTTCAACCAGACAAAAATTGTGAGTTATATCGAACAACTATTCGGACTGAAGGACGTCACCGCCGTGGTGACTGGCGGAACGGGTGTGCTGCCCAAGGCGATGGCGGGCTATCTGGCCTCGGCGGGCGCCAAGGTGAGCATCTGGGGGCGCGGCACGCGGCGTCCGGTGGAAGAGGAGGTCGAGGACTTGCGCAAAGAGCTGGCCGACAAGGGGATCGAGGCCGAGCTGGACGGGCAGCAGGTCGACACTGGGGACGAGGCCGCCACGCAGGCAGCGCTCGAAGCCACTGCCGCCGCCCTCGGCGCGCCCAACGTGCTCATCAATGGGGTCGGTGGCAACAAGGGCAAGGGTCCCTTCGTCGACATCGACACCAAGACTTTTTCTGAGGTGCTCGACATGAACCTGCTCGCCGGGCTGGTCATACCGACCAAAGTTTTCGCGCGCTACTGGCAGTCGCAGGGGATCGCCGCCTCGATCATCAATCTGGCCAGCATGACCAGCTACACCCCGCTCTCTGGGGTCTGGGCCTACGACGCCGCCAAGAGCGCCACCCTGAGCCTCACCCAGGCGACCGCCAAGGAGTTTGCCAAGGACAAGATTCGGGTGAACGCCATCGCGCCCGGCTTCTTCGTCGGCCACCAGAACCGCGCCCTGCTCATCGCCAACAACGAGACCGGCGAGCTGACCGAGCGCGGCCAGTCGATCATCGACCGCACCCCTTTCGGGCGCTTTGGCGAGCCCGCCGACCTCGAAGGCGCGACCGTCTTCCTCGCCAGCCCCAAGGCCAGCGGCTTCCTCACCGGCGTCTGCATCCCGGTCGACGGCGGCTTCCTCATCGACAACATCTAACGCACACGCCATGACTTTCCTGACCGACGACTTCATGCTGGGCTCCGAACCGGCGCGGCGGCTCTACCACGAGCACGCCAAGGCCATGCCCATCTACGACTACCACTGCCACCTGCCGCCCGAGGAGATCGCCGCCAATCGCCAGTTCGTGAACATCTCGCAAATCTGGCTCGCTGGCGACCACTACAAATGGCGGGCGATGCGCACCAACGGCGTGGCCGAGCGCTGCATCACCGGCGAGGCCAGCGACCGCGAGAAGTTCGGTGCGTGGGCGAAGACCGTGCCCGCCACCATTGGCAACCCGCTCTACCACTGGACGCACTTGGAGCTGAAGCGCCCCTTTGGCATCGACAATCTGCTGCTCGACGGCTCGACGGCGGCACAGGTCTGGGAGCGCACGGGCGAGCTGTTGGCGCAGCCGGAGTTCCGCACGCAGGGCATCATTAAGCAGATGCAAGTGCGCTTCATCTGCACCACCGACGACCCGGTGGACGACCTCGCCGCGCACAAGCAGATCGCCGCCGACCCCGAGTTTGGCGTGCGCGTGCTGCCGGCCTTTCGCCCCGACAAGGCGTTTCACATCGAGCAACCCGAGGTGTTTCGCGGCTGGCTCGGCAAGTTGGAGGCGGTCAGCGGGCAGACCCTCGACCGCTACGAGGCTTTTCTCGAGGCGCTGCTCGGGCGGCTCGATTACTTCCACGAAATCGGCGCGCGCATCAGCGACCACGCCCTCGTCACGCCCGTTTTCGCCGAGGCCACGGCGAGCGACTTGCAAGCGATCTACCGCCGCGTGCGCGATGGCGGCACCGCCAGCGAGGACGAGGTGGCGCGGTTCCAGACGGCCGGGCTGCTCGAGCTGGGCAAGGCCTACAAGCAGCGCGGCTGGGTGATGCAGTTCCACATCAGCGCCCTGCGCAACAATTCGCCGCGCATGTTCGAGGCGCTCGGCTCCGACACCGGCTTCGACAGCAT
>CAYQTM010000062.1:0-7793 GCA_964420355.1 uncultured Opitutales bacterium | reverse complement strand
GTGATGTCGCCCTCATCCAATGGCTGACCCAGTATAAGCTGTGAAAAAATGCCTACCTCTGGCAGACGCCCGATGGTGCCAGGAAAAACTCTGTAAATTCCCAAGCGGTCACTGGCTCGCTTGGAATTCAACAAGTCATTTACAAATTCACTGGAGGTTTGCGTTTCGAGCGCTTCGGCAGCTTTGAACAGCTCAATATTAATGGGATCACGGCCAAAAAGTGACTGGTAAACTGCCTCGACGAAGACCTCCTGCTGCGTGGTCAAGCCATCATCCGTCTGTGCCAGCAAACCGCTGCCAAGGAACGAAGAGATGCTGCAAAGTATAGCGCAAATGCGTTTCATAATGAGAGGGGAATCGTGTGTCAATCGGCGAACTGGTCGATTGACAACCAGGTTTCCGAGTCGAAGTGATAAAGCTGCTTGCCCTTCGCGTAGAGCCAGCCCAGATCAACAGAATAAAGATAGGGGTAGAGTGAGCGCTTCGTCCAGAGCCAGCCAAACTGCTCATGGTAAAACCAATTTCCATCACCCTGAAGGCGCTCATAAACCCAACCCAAATCTTGAGTGAAAATCCAAGGGCGCTGTCCTCCATTGACCAAACCTAACCAAGAACTGTGTGCCCAGCCTTGGGACAGTTTTTGCTTGACTGTAAAAGCAGATAGGCTCAATTGGCTGATTCGGCTCTCGTAAGCAGTCGAGCTCATTATCTCTCTAAACAATTCCGCCTGAGTCAGATCGGACAGATGCTCTACTTTATCGTCGGAAACTCTTTCTTCAGTAAGAACAGTCTGAAGATACCCACCCTCATAAAACTGCGAGGGATCGAGAGGGATATCATTAAGATAGGGGGTTCCTCCGATATTGCTATTACGCACCAGACTGGCAAGAAAGGTATTGGCATCTCCTCCGACCACGCTGTAGCGCGAACGCATCAGTGCAATTTGCTGGGGAGTAGGTTCCTCGCCGTAAAGGGCACGGTAATGCCGTGTCGTAAATACATCGGTGGCAAGTGGATCGCTGACTGATGGTGCCTCCCCGAAATGTTCGATATAGTATTGAGAATTTAAAAGCAAATTGAAGGTACTGGACAGGGCAATATCCTGCTCAGGCGGTTCTGGAACTTCAACATCTCGACCGGTTTGCAGAAACAAGGAATACCCTGCGTAGAAATCAGATGTAAATTCCTCGATTTTGATGTAATAAGTCCCGATGTCTAAAGCCTGTACTATGATAAAGAGAGGGTCATCGTATCTACCGCCTTCACTAACCGCTACTTCTTTCTCATCCTTATCCAGCAAAGTGGCTCTGAATGAACCACCGCTAAGTGTCCAAGTGCCAAAAATGGATACTGCCGTACCATCCTCGGTTACCCTAAACTGAAAGAAATCTATATCCTCTACAAGCTCAGAATCTTCATTGTAATAATCCCAAATCAACCCCTCTGTGCGTGAGTTCAAATCAATAGGAGTCGCTGTATCGGCAGTATCGCCGTGGTCATCAACAATCTCATCTGGATCCTCAGGATCTAATATTATGTTCCTGCCAGCAGCAATAGCCTCAAATTCGGTGGGACTTACATAGGCATCGAACGAGGTTTTATAAGCGATGAAAGCATTACGCCTGTCTCGGTAGCTTGCAAAATCAGCAAGATCCATAGCAAACTGAACCCACTTGTTCAGCTTATCCTCACTATACTGCTCAGAATACTCTGCTAGCTTATCCTCGGCCTCGTTGAGCTCAATTGCATCTGGAACTTCACCGACGAGCGCTTGGTAAAGGAAGCGTATCTCGTTCTCCTCTTCCGTTGTCAGGGGGTCAGCTCCCAGACTGGTGCAGAGGCCGAGGATGGCTATGGCTGCCCAAGGAGCTATAGCTTTGAGCAGCTTTTTGCAGCATTGCTGAAGATGGGCGATCATGGGGAACATGCTGGGTTAGCTTACTCGGTGGGGGTGCGGTTGACGCCGCCGCCGGGTGTGATGATGATGGGGTTTTGGAAGAGCGAGTTGGCTTCGACGCGCTCGAGGTTTTGACGGCTGGGGGAGCCGCCGGGGCTGAGGATGTTCGCGGTGACGAAGATCATCAGGTTGCGCTTTTGCGCGACCTCGCCCTTGGACTGGAAGGCGCGGCCAAGGAAGGGGATGTCACCCAAGACCGGCACTTTGTCCTCCACGCGGCGGATTTCTTCGCGCATCAAACCGCCGATGACCACCGTGGCACCGTCGAAGATGGTGACTTCGGTCGTGACCGTGCGGGTCGAGAAGATGGGCTGGTAGAAGCCCGGCGGAACCGTGACCGAAGTAGTGTTACCTGTGCCGCCTGCGACTGCAACGCTGGGGCCGCCGTATTCGACGAAGCCTTCAAACTCGGTGACAATGGGCTTGAGGAAGAGGTTGATGTTGTTGTTCTGCTCGACGGTGGGCTTGACCTCCATCTCGACACCAATGTTGCGACGCTCGAAGTCTTGAGGGGTGCCTGCAGTAATAGCGACAGAAGAGGAGCCACCCCCGTTATCTCTGCCGCCACTTTGCGAGACGTTGGCCTCAATGTCGCCATACTCGGTTGGGTAGAGCAACTCTTGGGCGATAACAATGTTGGCGGTGCGACCGGAAAGGACGGTGAGGCGCGGGGCACTCATCAAGTCGCTACCTTCCTTGCGAGAAAGTGCGTTGATGGCCAAGTTGACGTCGGCACCTTGAACCACACCTACCGTAGAGAAGACATTTCCGCCTCTACCGCCGAGGCCGATTGTGCCGGGAATGCTGGGAGCGCTGGCATCTACCGTGTCGGTTTGGCCGAGGTTGGTGATGTTGATCTGGCTGGTCTCGCGGTTGATACCGAAGGCGGATTGCAGGGAGCGGAGGCCGCTGTCGAACTGGCGGTCGTATTGCAGGACGGGTTGGCCGGTGGGGCCGAGGATGGGTGTGCCATCGCTGGAGAAGGTGGGCATGCCGTCGCTGCTGGCTGTCCAGTCGAAGCCGAGTTCTTCGAGATCTTCCTGTTGGACTTCGAGGAATTTGGCCTCGATTTCAACGAGTTTGGTCTGGTCGTAGCGCTGGAGGATGCGCTCGATTTTTTGAATGTTTTCAATGGTGTTGGTGACGATGATTTCAGCACCTTCGTAGGCGAGGCGGGCACCTTCGACGGACTCGAAGGGGACGCCGGCGCTTTCAAAGAAACTAATGATTTCTCCGGCTTGTTCGGTGAGCTCGCCGCCGCCTCCGCCGCCGCCGCCACCACCGTCTCCTGCTGGTGCAAAGGGATCGAAGTCTCCGCCACCGCCACCGCCGCCGCCACCACCGCCGGTGTCTGCACCGATGAGGCGGATGACGATGCCGCGCGAGATGGGGAAGAACTCGGTGACGAGGCGGGAGCGGTCGCCCTCGCCCACGCTGGGTTGGACGATGACGGCGTCTGGCTCGATGTCGTAATTAAAGTTGGCCTGGCGGGTGATGAAGTCGAGCACGCGGCGGATGGAGATGCCGCGAAGGCTGACGCGCACCTGGGGGTTGCGATCGGTGGAGAGCAGGACGATGTTGATGCCTTCGCCAGTGGGGTCGATCTCGGCGGAGAGTTCGCTGAGGTTTTCGATGGCGCGGCTGAGTTCGCCGGAGAAGGTGAAGCGGGGCACCTCGAGTTCGTTGAGCTTTTGCAGGATGTCGCCGGTCTGTCCGGTTTCGCGCTGCTGGGGTTCGGTCAACTCGGGCGGGGTGAAGACTTTGGGGCGCGTCCATCCGCCGGCGACCTCTTCGAGCATTTCCTCGCGGGTACGGGAGCGGTTGATGGTGGCGCGTTCGCGGTTGATGCTGGCGATGGCGCTGAGGAGGTGCTTGGCCGCAGTGTTGTTGGGGTCGAGGATTTCGATCTCACCGAGCACTTGGCGAGCGCCTTCGTAGTCGCCATGGATAAAGCGTGTGCGCGCGACGAGGAGGCGTTCTTCGACAGCCTCCATATTGGCGACGTAGCTGGGAGAGACTTCCTCGATGCGTTGCTTGGTTGGATCGGTTGCGGCGGCTTCGAGTTCAGCCTCGATGTCGATGTCATCATCAAACATGGTGCGGTATTCGTCGAGCATGATGCGGGCTTCGTCGATGTTGCCGGCGTCGATGGCGCTTTGGATGCGGCGCTTGCGGATCTGGCGCTCGACCTCGTCGATGCGGTTGTAAAGGTTTTCGGTGGCGACGGTGCGGTCGATGCTGGCAGTGAGTTGGTCGACGATAGTCTCGGCAGCGGTGAGGTTTCCGTCGTTGACGGCGCGCTCGGCGGTGGCGATCTGCTCCATGGCGGCAGCGATGAGGGCACCTTGTTCGCGCTCGGCTTCGATAAGCATGGATTCGACCTCATTTGATTGAGGGGCTGGCTGCACGGTGGTGGAGCCGGGTTCGATGGGGGCGAAGGTTTGGGTGCCGTCCTGTACGCTGGAGCGGCTTCGGGCGTTGCGCATGTCGCGTGGCTCGGGCTCTGGGCTGGTGGCCGGGCGGCTGTAGGTGGGCGACTGGTCGGTGACGCCGCGTTCGATGTCGCGGTTGACGGACTCGAGGAGTCGCTGCACGTCGGGATTGGATGGCTCCATGCGGAGGAGTTCTTCGAGGTTGGTCTTGGCCTCCTGAAGGTCACCTTCGCCACGGGCGCGGAGGGCGTCCGCCATGAGGCGGATTTTCTCGCGGGCGGCGTCCTGAGCTTGTGCGGGCAGCGGGGCGAGCGCAGCCAGGCCGGCGATCAGCATGGAGCCGATGGTGGCGAGGCGGCGCGGAGTGAGTCGATCTTTTTTCATGCTAACGTGATACAGTAGTGTAAAATGGATTGTTGAGGCCGGCGTGTAGCCTTAAAGGGCATCGAACAGGCTTTCGAGCGAGTCATCCGAGGTATTGCGGTTACGGGAGGGTTCAGGTTCAGTCGTTTCGGGTTCCTCTTCGAGGTCAGGATCCTCCCGCTGGGGGGTGGTCATGGCCACTTCGCCGAGTGTACGCTCCTGAGGTTCTTCCAGTTGCGCACTCTCTTTTCGCACTGTTGCGGTGCGTTTATCAAGACTAATTTCAAGAAGAGTGTATTTTGCGTCGTTCATCTCCCAGGTTTGCCCGAGTTCGGCGTCGCCCCGGAATGTGAAGCTCACCTCTTCGTCGCTGAGGGTCGAGGCAAAGGTGAAGGTGCGTTCGTCGGAGAAGAGCGGCTCTTCAGAGGAGAGGGTGACGGTGTCGCCGGTGCGTGTGTCGCGCAGGGTGACCAATTCGGTGCGGTCGGCGATGCCGGAGACGCGGATTTCAAAGTCGAGCAGCTCGAAGTCGTGTTGCTCGCTGGTGCGACCGACCTTGGTGCGGATGGGTTCGTCGGTTTCGACGTTTTCAAGTAGAATGATGGAGGCGTCGAGGTTATCGGCGTCGACCTCCAGATAGCCGTCGTATTGGAGGCGATAGAGGCCTCGGTCGATGTCGACCAGCTCGATGCCAAAGGGGGGCGGCGGCGGCTCGGGGGGCTTGGGCGGGACGGGCTGGAGGATGCCGTCGACGATGTAAACCTTGGGCGGGGTGAAGACGCCGTATTCCCAGCCTTCGTCGGCCTCGGCGGGCGGCGGGGGTGCATCCCATACGGTGATGCTGGTTTGCAGCTCGGGCACGGGGACGGCTTCGTAGTTGCCACCGGTGAGGCGGATTTCGCCGACTGGCGTCACTTCAGGCTGGGGCGTGGTCGCGTAAAAGGCGGCAGCGCCCGCGAGGATGAGGGCGGCGATGGCGAGGAGTAAAATATCGTAGAGCTTTGCCATGATGGGGGTTATGGGCGCGTGCTACTGGGCGTCGTTGTTGGCGAGGGCTTCGTTGCCCGCGGTCTCGGGGTCGAGCACGACGTCGATGTATTCAAAGGTGACTGTGAATGTGGTGGCGTTCTGGTCGATGATGGGTTCGCGGGTGGCGGCCTCGGTGTCGCGGGGCTGATTGCGGCGCGTCGGAGCGGTCTGGGCTGTGGCTGCGGGCGCGGCCTCGACGCTGCGGATAACGATGGGCAGCTCGGCACCGGCGAGGGAATTGAGGAACTCGCGGAGGTCGCGGGTGTAGCCAGTGAATTGGAAGCGGAAGGCGAGGGTCTCGAGTGCACCGGGGACGCGGGCGGAGACGAGGGGGTCGATGATGAAGGTATCGCGGGGGAGGTCGCTGCTGGAACCCCTGCCGGTGGCGTTGGTGGTGCCGTAGCGGCGATCGGGGTTTTCCACCAGTTCGCGCTCGATAGCGACGATGCTGCCGGGGATGGTGGCGTCGGTGCTCTCCTCTTCGGGATTCTGACCGAGCGCCTGAATGAGTTGGTTGACTGTAAAGAGGAGCACTTGGCGCTGCAGATCGACCAGCGGGACGACTTCGCTGCTCAGCTCGGGCACCTCCTCGATGTATAGCCCGAAGCCGAAGCCCTCGCCTTCGGGTATCTGCACGCCGGCGTTGGCGGCCTGGCGGCGGAAATTGACGATCATGCGCTGCACCTCGCTGAGGACGCGGAGGGAGTCCGTGCTTTTGCGCGGGTCGAAGCTGCCTTCGAGGGCGTCGATGCTCTGTTGCAATTCTGTGCGCAGTTGCTTGAGGTTTTGCGTGGCGGCGAGCAGGTTGTGCGACTCGGGTGCCGGGCTTTGCGAGGAAAGCTGCTGAAGGCGGCGGGTGTCGCGCTCGATCTGCGTTTTGAGGCTGCCGGTCTGGCTCCAGCTGGAATAGGCCAGATAGCAGCCGACGCCGAAGGCAAGGAGGGCTACCAGCAGGATAGCGGAGAGAATCGGGTATTGTTTGAGGAATTTCATAAGCCGTAGCTGCGGCTGCTAAAGGGGTCGCGCGGGGTCGATGACCAGAGCGAATTCAAAGGGAATGAGGTTGCGGTCGCGTTCAGTGAAGCGGATGTTGAGGTTTTCGTGCTCGACGATGAACTCGGATTCTTTGAGCGAGTTGAGGAGGGAGCGGACGCGGATTTGCAGCTCGGCGGGGTTAAAGTCCTGCTCGTCGACCGGGATGGGTTCGCCGGTTTCGCTGGACTGGCGCAGGAGAATGCGTCCCTCGACATTGAGGCGGTAGGAGGTTGCCACTTGTGTGAGCAGCGGGTCTTGCTGCTGCGGCTGGTTTCGCTGGCCGAAGACGTTGCCGCGCGGGCGGTTGGTGCTGGGCTGCTGGCCGGGGCGGACGCGAACGACTTCGAGCTTGTCGAGCCAGACGTCCCCGGAGTCGCGCAGGGCGTCCTGCAGTTGATCAAAGAAGCGTATCCAGTTGTTGCGCGAGACGACCAGTCCTTCGATCTGCTCAATCTTGGCGCGGACGTTTTCGGCGGCGAGTTTGGTTTCGTCGATGCGCTGGGCGACATTTTGCAGCTCGGGGATGCGGGCGCTGACGGCGGTGGCCTGCGCTTCGAGAGCCTCGGTCGACCCCTTGAATTGCATCCATATAAAGAAGGGGGCAGCAGCGAGCAGCAGGGCGGCGGCAGCGAGGCGGGGCTTGCGGCGCTTGAAGTCGATGCGCTGGCGCACCTGCTCGGGGAGCAGGTCGATGCCGACCGGCTCGGAGAGGTGGTCGCGCACGGCCTCGCCGACGATTTCGCTGAGGGTGAAGCGCCCGAGATCGAGCTCGTCTTGCGGGATTTGCCCGTCGATGCCGAGGTTTTTGAGCGGGTCGAAATAGTCGACCGAAACCTTCTGCTTTTCGCTGAGGAACTCGGCGAGGCCGCCCCGCAGGGAGCCGCGACCGGCGAGGGAGATTTGGGCGGGAGCTTTGCCGCTCTTCCGGCGGGCGTGGGTGACGAGGGAGCGGGTGGTCCCGGGGGCCAGCCGCCGCC
>CAYQTM010000061.1:5294-7881 GCA_964420355.1 uncultured Opitutales bacterium | reverse complement strand
GCTCTTTGAAGCTCGTCCGAAGAAGCGGTTAAAACCGGGAAGAAATGGATTTTTGTTCACACCAAATCATGACTTCTCTAACTCACTCCGGGCGAGCTTTTTTTCAAGAAAAAACATCGAATCAGGCCTTAACCGAGTGCCATCGCACTCTGAGTCGAAGACAATCGACACAAGAAATCATCGATTTCACAACAACTCCATCGTATTGACCGAAGAGCCAACCAGTCGAGCGTATCAATTCCGTTACGGCTGCGCCTGCACTCCATCGATACATCTCCACGTTCTACTCATAATAAAAATGGAAAATATAATCTTCATCGTTATAGCAACAGTATCTCTTCCTGTTGGTATTCTTTGTGTTTTAAAACCTGAAAAATTTAAATGGATGCCTGTCTATAAATTTTATGCCCAAGTTTTCAGTGAAAAACTAGCTCTTTTATTGTAAGGATAACAGCAGGGTTAGGGTTTGTAGCACTAGGGGTTATATTGTATCTTTATGTATTTGGAGTCATTGGAGACTAATAATGATGAAATACAATGCTGAACAAACCAGCGCTGGCAACTCGGGTAACGCCTCTCTTCAGGCTTCACCGTTGGGCAAAAGAAATGAATTTATATTTAGGATCAAACGTGTCAAGCGCTGTCCAGGCTACTCAAACGACCGATAACGCTAAAATGAATTTCCTATCATTGACTTCGATGACACCAATTGCTCGGAAACAAAATGAAAAAATCATTAACCGTCCTTTTTTGTTTATGCTCTGCAATTTTAGTTTTTTTATTTTTAGAGGTCATTTCTATTCAAGATCGTATGCTCTGGAGGTTGCGACAGTTGAGCTTAAAAAATATGCCGAGCGAAAAGGGTTGGATATTGATCTTTTTGAAGAGCCTAGAGATGTAGAGATTAACTCAGTGTGGGGATATGACTGGGTTTACAAAGGAGAGCCTCGAATTATTGTTGGAGTATCTATTGACGGCTCTGGTTCACCAGAACTGTATTCGAGCCCAGTCGAAAGTGCAATCGAAGCGCCAGCCAGTGGCAGCCTTTCCAACTGACTTTTCAATGATAAATCTGCGTCATTAGCCTTTCGGCAACGTTGAATAGGATTGACGAAGCTCTAATCATGATCGACCTCCTGCATGTCAGCTCGCCCAGTCTGCTCCAGCCGATGCTGGCGGCGATGGGTGGCGGCGGGGCAGGCGGCGTTGAGGGGACTTGGGCGGGGTTGATTCTTTTCGTATTCGTGGCGCTTGGGTTTTCCTTCCTGTGCTCGGTCTGGGAAGCCGTGGTGCTCTCCAGCACGCAGTCCTACATCGAGGCCGAGGTGGCCAGCGGCAAGGCTTCCGCGCGGTTGATGCAGCGCCTCAAGGGCAATATCGAGAACGCCATTTCCGCCATCCTGACCCTCAACACCATCGCGCACACGGTGGGCGCAGCCGGCGCCGGTGCGCAGGCAGTGGGCATCTTTGGCAATCAGTGGTTCGGGCTGATTTCCGCCATTCTCACCCTGCTGATTCTCGTCTTTTCGGAGATCATCCCCAAGACGCTGGGCGCGGTCTATTGGCGGCAGCTTTTGCCCTTCACGGCCTACGGGGTGCAGCTCTTGATCTGGGCGCTGCTGCCCGCCGTCAAAGTGTTCCAGCTCCTCGGCGAGCGCCTGACCCCGAGCCGGAACGAACCCAGCGTCACCCGCTCCGAGATTGCGGCCTTCGCGCGGATCGGCCAGACCGAGGGCTCACTCCGACCCGAGGAAACCCGCATCCTCCAAAACCTTTTCCGCCTCAGCGAGGTCGCGGTGAAGGAGATCATGACGCCCCGAATCGTCGTCTTCATGCTGGACGCCGAGCGCACGGTGCAAGAGGTGCTTGCCGAGCACCGCACGCTCACCTTCTCGCGCATCCCGGTCACCTCGGAGGGCGCCGACAACATCGACCGCTTTGTCCTGCGCTTCGACATCCTCAAGGCCAGCGCCGAAGATCGCCACGACACGCGGATCGGCGACCTCGCCTCGCCCCTGAACTCCGTCCCGGCCAACATCAGCGTCTTGCAGGTGCTGCAAAGCCTGATCGAGCAGCAGAAGCACATTTTCAAGGTGGTCGACGAATATGGCGGCACCGCTGGCATCGTCACGATGGAGGACGCTATCGAATCACTGCTCGGCAAGGAAATCCTCGACGAGTCCGATCTGGTCGAAGACATGCGCGAGCTGGCACGCCAGCGGCAGGGGCGGCGGCACTTTCAGCCCGAGTGAGCGCGGCAGCGCGCTGCAAATCGTTTGCCTGCGGGCTTGTCTGCGAGCGCGGGCTGGCTCATGCTGGCGCTCTGATGACGACCCCAGCGAATGAATCGCGGCTGCTGGATCTCCGGGTCACCGGGGGCACGCCCCTGCGCGGCGAGGTGCAGCCTTCTGGCAACAAGAATTCGGTGCTGCCCCTGCTCTGCGCCAGCCTGCTGACCGACGAGCCGGTGACGCTCAGCAATGTCCCGGCCATCACCGATGTCGAGAAGCTGGTGCGCTTCTTCGAGCAGCACGGCAGCACGGTGGAATGGGATCGCACGGCGCACACCCTCCAGGTCGAGCATCGC
>CAYQTM010000061.1:0-5284 GCA_964420355.1 uncultured Opitutales bacterium | reverse complement strand
GGTGCTGCTCTTTGCGCCGCTGCTGCACCGGCTGGGTGCCATACGCATCGCATCCAACGCCAAGGGCTGTGCGCTGGGCGTGCGCGAAATCGACCCCCATATCGAAAACCTGCGCTGCTTTGGCGCGCGCGCCGAGGCGGTCGACCCCGGCCTGCTGGCGGCGCAAGGGCGGCTGCGCGGGGCGCGCCAGTGGCAGGACTACATGTCGGTGACCGCCACCGAGAGTTTTTTGATGGCCGCCGTGCTGGCCGAGGGCACCTCCACCCTGATCAACGCCGCCAGCGAGCCCCACGTCCAGGACGTCTGCCGCGCGCTCACCGCGATGGGCGCCCGCATCTCGGGCACCGGCACCAGCCGCCTCGAAATCCAGGGCGTCCAGCGGCTCGGCGGCGCACAGCTGCGGGTGCCCCCCGATTACCACGAGGTGACCACCTTTCTGGCTCTCGGCGCGGTGACTGGCGGCGATGTCAGCGTCAGCGAGGCACAGCCCGAGCACTTCGACCTCATCAACCGCTCCTTTCGCAAGCTGGGCGTCCAGATCGAGCGCCACGGCGCGGGCTTTCGTGTGCGACCGGGTCAGCGGCTCGAGATCGAGTCGCCGCTCACGCCCAACCTGCTCGCCAAGATCGAAGCCGCGCCCTGGCCCTACTTCCCGGTCGACCTCCTGCCCGTGATGGTCGCGCTGGCCACCCGCTGCGAGGGCGCCATCCAGTTCTGGAACAAGGTGTATGAAGGCGGCTTTGCCTGGCTGCCCGAGCTGGTCAAATTCGGCGCACACGCCGTCATCAGCGACCCCCACCGCGTCATCGTCTTCGGCAACCGACCCCTCCGCCCGGCAGTGGTCGAGAGCCCCTACATCATCCGCGCGGCAGTCGCCCTCTTCATGCTCGCCGCCAGCATCCCCGGCGAAAGCCTGGTCAAAAACGCCGACCCCATCCGCCGCGCCCACCCCTTCTTCGTCGAAAACCTCCGCAAACTCGGCGCCGACGTCGAATGGGTATAAAGGAGCAGCGGCATCCTGCCGCTGGATTCATAAAAAAACGGCATCTTGCCGCTGAATCGAAAAAAGGAGGAAAAATGAAAGTAAAATGCTCCGCCCGGAAAAAGCGAATAGTAAAGTTCGATACGATAGCCCGAATGCGTTCGCGGATAAAGCATCTATTCGCAACCCGCAACATTGCAGGAAAACGACTGACGAAGCTCCAACCATGATCGACCTCCTGCATGGCCAGCCCTGTCAGTCTCCTCCAGCCGAAGCTCGCGGCAATGGGCGACCCCAGGGCGGACGGCGTCGACGGAACTTATCCCTGACACCGCCGAAGCCTTCCCAACTCCAGCAAAAGCATGATAAGTAATGTCCCATATCAAACCAATAACATGATATGTCGTTGGCAGACTGAAGCAATTTGTCGAAAAAACTTGACCCGACCTTGATCCAGAAGATTATCTCAAAATCACATAATAACTTGTTAGCCAAAAAATTGAAATTATGAACGACGGCGTGTGCATTGTTTGCGGTAAAAATCTGAAGTATGTAGATGCGGATTCTCGCCAAGGAGGCTATTGCTCTGAGTTTTGTGAATCCAAAGGAACGGGAAAGAAACCAGTTCGCAGTAGTGATTCTTCTTTAAGTAAACCTTCAACAAGGAGACGACCCAAAGCTATTACAACGTTAGCATGGGTTCTTCTTGTTGGGGGACTCTTCTTTTTGGCGACAAAGCCATTTACATGGGGTGAGTTTACTATTGAAAGAAACCTTTGGAACATTTTTAGCAAGATCCTTGGAGTGGCCGTTGGGATAGGACTTCTTGGGATGCGTAAATGGTCAGTGATTCTCTATTTTTCTCTGTTCGTTCTAAATACAGTTTTGCTATTTGCATGGCAACCAAACGACTTGTTTGTCGCACATTATTCCCGTCCAGTTCCACTGATTCTTTTGTTTGTGGTACCATCAATCGTTGCTATGATCACCCTGCCTCACTGGAAATCGATGAGATAATAAGCTAACCAGACAGCACAGTTGATGTAAAATGCTCGCGCATTTTCCAAAACTGGCTTTATCGTTCACGGAAAGTAATTAAAGTAATCTGCCCCAATAAAAACTAAATCAAAAATAAATGAGTCCTGAATCCATCCAACTTATTCTTACTCTAGGCGTCACCATTTACTTCATGTATTGGGTGCGCGACATTGCCGAATCACTCAGAGAAATCTCGAAGAAATGAGTGAACAAGTCGGAGCAGGACAACCCGATAACCCGCCCGTAAAACTCTAAAAATCAACAGGACTCCTAAACTCGTCAGGCGGGTTGCCTATCCACGTTACGCAGAAGAAATGAAGACGACGCAGTATTTTGAATTCACTCGGAGTCGTCCAGACCGATCAGGCATTCAACATGGGTCGAAAAAGAGAGTAAGTTCCTCCGTATTGTGCTATTGGAAGACGGCGAAACCGTCCACAAACGCATTTTTTGACCGACGTTATAAAAGAAAGGAAAGTCCATGAAAATCAATTACTTCGAAGATACCGACACAGCCCTGATCGAGTTTACCGAGCATGAAATTATCGAGACCCGAGAAGTTTCCGAAAATGTTTATCTTGATCTCGATGCGGAAGGGAATCTGGTGTCGATGACGGTCGAGCATGCCAGTGAAAAAGCAAACATTACCGACTTTGCCTTCGAGCGGCAGAAAAAAGTGATTGCGTAACCAGACGGTCGTCTCAACTCCGAGTCGCTGCGCTCCTCTCCGTGAGACACCTCACCGTTACATGGCTGATAAGGCGCGGCAACGATCGGACACAACAATGGATGCGGACAGAACACTGGAAAACAGCGCACATGCCTTCGAAGCTGTTGCGCGTGCAATCCAACGTGAAGGTCTCGGGCTTGAGAGCCATTCGCTCCTTATGGCATCAAGCGTAAATGCCGGGCTTGCGATCGAATTCTATGCAAAATGTCTCAGCCAAATTGCAGTGGAGACTATGAGCATACACATGACCTCACCAAAGTTCTCGCGAAACTGCCGAAGAAGCTGCAGTCCGAACTCTCGCAAGTATTTCGTGACAGCGTGACGGACGCGATGAAGGATAAGGTTAGGCGTGTGGCTCTGGTAAGCGGCACGACAATTGACACCGATTTTGATTCTGTAATTGCCAATTGGTCGAGAGTCTTTGTCGGTGGCCGATATTGGTTTGAAACCGTTACAAACACTTCCAGTCCGGCGTTGAACTGGGTCTTTTTCGACGAATTGGTCAGCTGAGACATCGTGGGACGAAACGGAGATAGTGAGATGAGCCGGAGCGGGAGTTTTTCTGTTGCGCTCAGGGGTGGGGTCGCTAGCGTGGACGGTTTCTTTTTACGGACTTTCTGGGCAGGATTTATACATGAAACGAACGCATCATTGCGCCGAGCTAAGCAAGGCTCAGGCTGGGGAAACCGTTCAATTGAGCGGCTGGATTGATTCTGTGCGCGACCACGGCGGCATCTTTTTTGTCGATCTGCGCGACCGCGAGGGGCTGACCCAGATTGTGTTCGATCCGGGCAATCCGGGGCTGAAAGAGCACTTTGGCAGCCTGAAGCCGGAGAGTGTTATCACGGTGAGCGGCGAGGTGAAGCCGCGCGAGCCGGCCACCGTCAACCCGC
The DNA here is from genome assembly GCA_964420355.1 of uncultured Opitutales bacterium. Classification (GTDB taxonomy): domain Bacteria; phylum Verrucomicrobiota; class Verrucomicrobiia; order Opitutales; family JABSRG01; genus CAYQTM01. The sequence goes on along the minus strand of CAYQTM010000061.1, from coordinate 1,641 downwards.
GCCTGACCACCGGCGAAATCGAGGTGCACGCGGCGTCGCTGGTGATCGAAAACCTGTCGAAGACCCCGCCGTTTCCGATGGACGAGGCGGGCGATAAGGTGAACGAGGACTTGCGCCTGACCTACCGCTACCTCGACCTGCGGCGCCCGTCCAACACGCGGCTGCTGCGGCTGCGGCATCGCGCGGCGCAGGCCACCCGCAACTTTCTCGATGGCCAGGGCTTCATCGAGGTCGAGACGCCGATGCTCTTTAAGAGCACGCCCGAGGGCGCGCGCGAGTTTCTGGTGCCCAGCCGGGTGAATCCGGGCGAGTTTTACGCGCTGCCGCAGAGTCCGCAGCAGTTCAAGCAGATGCTGATGGTGGCTGGGGTGGAGAAGTATTATCAGCTCGCTAAGTGCTTCCGTGACGAGGACTTACGCGCCGACCGGCAGTTGGAATTTACCCAGATCGACCTCGAGATGAGCTTCATCGACCGCGAGGATATGTATGCGCTGATCGAGGGCATGATGGCGGCAATCTGGCGCGAAACCCACGGCACCGAGCTGCAAACACCCTTCCCGAGGATGCGTTATGAAGACGCGATGAACCGCTATGGGGTCGACAAGCCGGACTTGCGCTTCGAGCTGGAGATTCAGGACTTTTCGGAGGCCTTTGCCAGCAGCGGGTTCAAGGTGTTCAAGGGCGCGCTTGATGCGGGCGGCGTGGTGAAGGCCTTCAATGCCAAGGGCTTGGCCGATGTCACCCAAGGCGAGATGAAGGCGCTGGAGGAGTCGGCCAAGGCGATGGGCGCCAAAGGGCTGGCCTTCATCAAGGTGCAAAACGGCGAATGGAAATCGCCCATTTTGAAATTTTTCTCCGAGGAGGAAAAAGCGGCGCTGCAATCGCGGCTCGAAATGGAGGACGGCGACATCGTGTTCTTCGCCGCCACCGAGTGGGTCGAGGCCTGCCACATCCTCGGGCGCGTGCGACTCGACTGCGCCAAGCTGCTCGAAAAACGCGGGCGGCTGGAACGGCGTTGGGACGAATGGAAGTTCCTCTGGGTCATCGAGTTCCCGCTCATGCTCTTCGACGAGGAGCTGGGGCGCTTCGCCTCCGCACACCACCCCTTCACCGCCCCAGTGGTCGAAGATCTTCCAAAGCTGAATAGCGACGACCCCGATGCGATCAAGCAGGTGCGCGGCCAGCACTACGACCTCGTCCTCAACGGCTGGGAGCTCGGCGGCGGCAGCATCCGTATCCACCAGCCCGACCTGCAGGCCAAGGTTTTCAAGGAGGTGCTCAAACTGCCCGACGCCGTGATCGAAGACCGCTTCGGCTACATGCTCCGCGCCTTCGAATACGGCGCACCCCCGCACGGCGGGATGGCCTTCGGCTTCGACCGCCTCTGCACCCTCCTCGGCAACCGCAGCAGCATCCGCGACGTCATCGCCTTCCCCAAGACCCAAAAAGCTCAGGATCTCATGGCCGGTGCCCCCTCCGAACCCACCGAAAAACAACTCCGCGACCTCCACGTCCGCGTCGTCAAAGGCCCTTAACCAGCCAGCTGAATGAAAATCTACTTGGACACGGTTTGCCTCAATCTGCCTTTTGACGATCCATCGCAGGTAAGAATCAAGTTGGAAAGGAAAGCCAACGTTTGAA
>CAYQTM010000060.1:0-7888 GCA_964420355.1 uncultured Opitutales bacterium | reverse complement strand
CGCAAAACCCTCATCCTCGACCGCGACCCGACGGAGGTGGAGCGCGCGTGGGTGCGGTATTACATGAAGGTCCGCCCCTACGACGGGGTCACGAAGAAGGTCTACTGCGCGCCAGCCCAGGGCGTCCAATGGACCGACCTCGTGGTGGCCGTGAAGGGCGCCGAGGTGTCGCGCGGCGAAGCGGGTTACGCCGGGGGTCGCCCCGGGGAGACGGTCGGGTTACGGCGGCGGGGGCGGGTGCCGGCGGACTGGGCGGGTGAGCCGCTGGGGCTGGCGCTGAATCTGGGCGCGGGTGCGGCGGATTACGCCTGGGAAGGGCTGCTGTATCGCGATGGGCTGCCCGAGGGTGCCGCGCATGTCGCCGAGCCGTGGGTGGCGCTCGAACCGGTCGAGGAGGGCGATGCGCTGGCGCTGTTTTTCGAGGCGGCGGCCAACCCGACCCGAGAAGTGGCGGCTCCGCCCAAGCCGCGCGACCGGCTGTTTGTCCTGCATGGTGTCGAGCTGTGCCGTCTGGATCGCGAGGTCGATCATTTTGTGAAAACCGTCCGCGCGGCGCTCGATGGACTCGAATGGCTACCGGTGCAGCACCCGGCTCGGCAGTCCCTGCTGGAGGTGGCGCAGGCGTCGCTGGAATGTTTTCGCACCGAGAGCGCGGCGGCGGCGCGTCCTTTGCTCGACCGGATCGAGGCGCTGCTGACCGAGCACGACTTGCCGCCGGTGGCCTTGCCGGCGATGGCGCGCGCGCCGCTTTCGGGGCTGGGCAACTGGCCGTTTCGCGAGGTGGTGCGGCGGACAGCGCGGGTGGTGGCGGCGCGGGTGGCGGCACTGGAGGCCACGCCCGCCCTGCGGCTGGCGATGGGGCAGGCGCAGCATTTTTCCTGGATGGAGGCGCATCACCCGAGCCTCTTTTTTGGCATTCGCGAGATGATTCGACGCGAGCAGTGGCTGATTCCCGGCATGAGCTGGGCGGAGGCCGATCCGCGCGTGGCCTCGGCGGAGTCCTTCCTTCGCCAACTCCTCCACGGCCACACTTATATAGAAGAGCATTTTCGCGCCGCGAGCCAGCCGCTCTATCTGCTGCCTGAGGGCGCGCCCGGTGCCGCCTGTCTGCCGCAGCTGCTGAACGCCTGCGGGATCGAGCGGGCGCTGCGACGTGAGCAGGGTCAGACGTCGGCGCGGCTATGGGAAGGGCTGGACGGCAGCCGCATTCGTCTGGAGCACTTTTCGCAGCCCGCCTACCTGCCCGCGCGTGCGCCCGCCGAGCCGACCGAGCCGGTGTTTTTCGACGAAATTGAGAGCGCGAGCCGCTTTGATGGGGCGCGTCAACGGGTGCTCAAGGCGGGTCTGGCTGAGGCCGAAGCGCAGTTGCGCCGCGCGGAGCTGCTCGATGCGGTGGCGCTGGCCTGGCGACCCCGCGTGCTCGACGAGGAGGCGACCGACACGGAGAGCGGCTGGGGTCGCCACCTGCACGATGCCCTGCCCGAGCGCAGCATCCAGGACACCCACGACTACCCCGAGCCGGGTCGACGCGACGGGCGAGCCGCTGCCCTCGACCGCGCCTGGAAGCTCCTGCTCGTCAACCAGTCGCCCGCCATGCTCAGCGGCCACGCCAGCGAGCGCGGGGTCAGCGAATCCCTGCGCGACTTCCGCGTCATCCGCGAGCTCAGCCACAGCGTGCGCCAACAGGCCTGCGACGCGCTGCGCGACCGCCTGCACACCGGCACGGCGCTGCGTCCGGCGCTGGTCGTCAACCCGCTCGCCCAAGCGCGCCGCGAGGTCGGCCGCGCGCCCGATGGCCGGCCCCGCTTCTTCTCCTGCCCGCCCTGCGGCTACGCGGTGAGCGAGCTGGCCGAAGAGCCCTACCTGCCGCGCGGGGTGCGGTCGGTCGAGGTTTACCGCACCGCCGAGGCCGTCGTGCTCGAAAACGGCCTGCTGCGCGTGACGGTCGGGCGCGACGGCAGCCTCAGCCGCATTTACGACGAGGAGGCCGACCGCGAGCTGGTGCCGCCCGGCGAGACCGCCAACGCGCTCACGCTCGTCAGAGGCGGTGAGCGCCGCGCGGTGCAGGCGATCGAGCTGGTCGAGCTGCGCGAGGAGCTGCCTTTCTGCGCCAGCGTGGTGCTGCGCAGCCGCGTCGGCGACAGCCTGATCGAGCAGGCCATCGAGCTGCGGGCGGGTTCGCGCCGCCTCGATTTCCACACGCGGCTCGACTGGCGCGAACCCACCGGCCAGTTGCGGGTCGTCTTCCCCGTCGCCGTCCGTCACCCCTTTTACGCTCGCGAGACCCTCGGCGGCCATCTTTGGCACAGCACGCGCGACGCCCGCCCGCCGGTCGGTGCCGGGCGCTGGGTCGACCTCTCCGAGGCCAACTACGGGGTGGCGCTGCTCGGTCTGGGCTGCGCGGGCGCTTATGTCGAGGGCGCACGCCTCTGCCTGCCGCTCATCGGCAGCGACCACCCGACCCCCGAGGCCGACCACGGCAAGCAGCACTTCAGCTACGCTCTCCTGCCTCACCCCGGCAGCCTCGCCGCCGCCCGCATCCCCGAGCAGGCGCGCGAGATGCAGACCCCGCTTGAGTGCAGCGAGATCGAGCCCTGCGCGGGCGACCTCCCGGCGGCGGCCTCCTGGCTGACGCTCGACCGCCCGGGCGTCCTCATCGAGGCGCTCAAGGTGGCCGAAAGCGGCGAAGGACTCGTCCTGCGCCTCAGCGAGCAGCACGGTGCGCGCGGCGGCCTGCTCCTGCGCCTGACCCTGCCCGTGCGCGCCGTCTGGAGCTGCGACCCGCTCGAACGCCCCGCTGAGCCGCTCGCGATCGTCGACGGCGTGGTCGAGCTCAGCCTCAAGCCCTTTGAAAACCCCCCGATCTTCCTCGCGTTCGCCTGATAGAGCCGATTTTTCAAAGTGAAAATGGTTCGACTTGGGCGGGGCAAATGGGTTTAGTCGACGGTTTTCAGGCTCGGCGGGTTGGCCGAGGATTGCGATTTGCTTGTGACTGAGGATTCAACAGAGGCCGTGATGCTGGCCACGCGGAAGAGTGCGCTGGCGCTGCGGCAGACGGAAATGGTCGCCGAGCACCTGAGCGCGGCGCTGCCCGGGCACCGGTTCGAGCTGCTCAAGCTGACGACCACCGGGGACGCCAAAACAAAGTGGTCGCTGGAGGAACGCGGCGGCAAGGGCTTGTTCACCAAGGAGTTGGAAGACGCCCTGCTCGACGGGCGCGCCGATCTGGCGGTGCATAGCGCCAAGGATTTGCCGACCGAGCTGCCCGAGGGGTTGGCGCTGGCGGGCTTCATGCCGCGCGAAAATCCGGTGGATGTGCTGGTGCTGCGCGAGGGCGTGGACGTGCCAGCGGTGATCGCGACGAGCAGTCCGCGGCGGCGCTCGCAGGCCAAGCGCTTCTTTCCTAACGCGGTCTGGTGTGAGATTCGCGGCAATGTTGAGACGCGCCTGCGCAAGGTGGCAGGCGGGCACTGCGATGCGACGATTCTGGCGGCAGCGGGGCTGAATCGCCTTGGCATCGAGACGTTTGAAGGGGTGGTATTCAAGCCCTTCAAGAGCAAGGTTTTCATTCCGGCGGCAGGGCAGGCGGCCATCGCGATCGAGTGCCGCGCCGAGGAGGTCGACCGGTGGCGGGTCTATTTTGATGCCAATACCGGGCTGCAAGTGAGCGTCGAACGCGCCATGCTGGACAGTTTTGGCGGCGGGTGTCACACGGCGGTGGGCGTGCATTACTCTTTGGAGGACAACCAGTTGGGGCTGTTTCATGATCGCTTCGGATTGCACCATTTCCCGCTCAAAGCCGAAGATGCCGCCGACCCCGAGCGCCGCGCCGCCGCCCTCAGCGCCATGCGCGAAAAACTGACGGAGGAGGCGGAGTGATCGAGGCGGGCACGGTGTATCTGGTGGGTGCGGGCCCCGGCGAGCCGGGGCTGGTGACCCTGCGGGCGCGCGAGCTGATCGAGCGCTGCGATGTGTTGGTTTACGACCAATTGACCGCCCCCGAGGTGCGGGGTTGGACGCGCGAGGACTGCCGCCAGATTGACGTCGGCAAGGAGGCTGGACGCCACTCGGTGCCGCAGCCCGAGATCCAGCGGCTGCTGGTCGAACACGCGCGCGCCGGGCGCAGCGTGGTGCGGCTCAAGGGCGGCGACCCCTTCGTTTTCGCGCGCGGCGGCGAGGAGGCGCGGACGCTGGCCGAGGCGGGTGTGCCCTTTGAAATCGTGCCGGGGGTGACTGCCGCGCTGGCCGCCGCCGCCTATGCGGGCATCCCGCTGACCCACCGCGAGCACAGCAGCTTTGTCAGCTTTGTTACCGGGCACGAAGATCCGGAAAAGCAGCAGTTTCGGGTGCGCTTTGCCGAGTTTGCCAAGCGCGGCGGCACGCTCTGTATCTACATGGGGGTTGGCAAGTTACAAAAAATCGTCGACGAGCTGCGCGCCGCCGGACTGCCCGCCGAAACACCCGCCGCCTTCGTTCAGTGGGCCACCCTGCCGCGCCAGCGCGTCCTGCGCACCGAGCTGGGACGGCTGCCCGCCGAGGTCGCCGGCCAGAGGCTGGGCTCGCCCGCCATCATTTTTATCGGGGACACCTGCCGCCTGCCCGCCGATGCTCCGGCGCTCGACTGGTTCGAATCCCGCCCCCTGCGCGGCCAGCGCGTCGCCATCACCCGCAGCCGCCAGGGCAACAGCCGCCTGCGCCGCCTGCTGGAGGCCGAGGGTGCCGAGGTGCTTGAGCTGCCGCTCATCGAGACGCGCGCCCACACCGACCCCGCCGTGCTGACCGAGGTCTTCGCCGGGCTGGGCAGCTACGAGTGGATCGTGTTCACCAGCGCCAACGGCGTGCGCCATTTTTTCCACTACTTTTTCCGCGCCTACGAGGACATCCGCGCCTTTGGCGGCATGCGGATCGCCTGCGTCGGCGAGGGCACTGCTGAAGCGCTCCGTCCCTACCACCTCGCGCCCGAGCTGTTGCCCGAAACCGCCACTGCCGAGGCGCTGGCCGACGCCCTGATCGCCACCGACAGCCTCGACAGCGCCAACGTCCTCCTCGTCGAGGGCAACCGCAACTCGCCCCTGCTCTTCAAGCGCCTGAGCGACGAAGGCCGCGCGATTGTCGACCGCCTGCCTATCTACGCGACCGATCTGACCGACCTCGCCGACCACCCCGCCGCTGAGGCCTTCCGCCGCGAGGGCGCCGACTGGCTGCTCTTCGCCAGCAGCTCGGCAGTCAAGAGCTATCAACAGCAGCAGGCTCAACTGCGCCTCGACCCCGCTGCCCGACAGCCGCGCGTGCTCAGCATCGGGCCACAAACCAGCGCCGCCTGCCGCGAACACGGCCTCGACCCCGCCGCTCAAGCCGCCGACCCCAGCCTCGAAAGCCTCGTCGCCACCCTGCTCGACTTCGCTGCGAAACAATAGCGGCTCAGCGCATCAAGTGCACCGTCTTTTCGATGTATTTGCGCCGGTCGGCCGACTCGCGCAGGAGGAAGTAAGCGACGTCCTTGCGGCTGATCTTGCCCATCTTCTTCACCCGCGTGAGCGCGGTCAGCTCCTGAAATGAGCCGGTCTGGTTGCCATTGGTCAGGAAGCCCGGACGCACAATCGTCCATTGCAGCCCTGACTCCTTGACCACTTTCTCCTGCCGCTCCTTGTCGCGGCAAATCGTGTTCAGCAAGGTGGGCTGAATGAGGTTGTCGAAGGCGAAGCCGCCATGCCCCTTGCTGTCGCCGCAGCCGATCCCCGTCACCACGACCAGCCGCTCGATCCCCCACTTATACATGGCTGTGACCACGTTGCGGGTGCCGGTGGAAAACACCGTGACCGGCTTGAGCGTAGGCGGAATACCCAGACAAATGATGACCGCCTCGCTCCCCTGCACGGTGCGCTCGACCACATGCCCATCGCGCACATCGCCACGCACCGCACGCAGGTTCTTCGCCTTGGCGCAGGGCGCAGTGCCCCGGCGCACGAGCACCGAAACCTCGTGGTTCGCGTTGACGGCCTGCTCGGTCAGGGCGAGGCCTGTGCCCCGTGTGGCTCCAATGATCGCAATACGCATTACGGCCACCTTTATAAGGATTTATCCCCGCTTGAACAGCAAAAACGAAGCTCCAGTTGTGTCAAATCTACGAGGGATAATAGGTCGCTCAAATAATGTGCAGTGAGCGACAGCATGACCCCTGCACGGTGAACGCTCGGCCGCCTCAGACGCATTCAAGAAGCGGATTTGGATGAGCGGGCTTGGCGAATGAGGAGCCAGATCTGGCCGAGGATGAGGGGGATGAGGCTGAGGCCGAGAATGAGTCCCCAGCCGGTGGCCGTGGGTGGGACGGTCTTCAGGACGGAGGCCAGCGGTGGCCACCAGATGGCGAGCGCAAGCAGGGCGACCGAGGCGAGCAGGGCGACCCATATCCAGGCGTTGCGGGTGATCTCGTTGAGGAAGAATCCCGCCTCGGGGCTGCGCAGGTTGAAGGGGAACCAGAGCTTTGCGAAGCCGAGGGTAAGGAAGCTGATCGTGGTGGCGGCCTCGGGCTGCAGCCCCAGCCATGTGCTCGCGAGGATGACCGCGCCGAGCGTGCAAGCGGCCACGATGATGCCCCAGCCAATCACCTCCTGCCAGTTGCGCTTGGTGAGCACGTTGGACATACGGGCGCGGTCGGCCTCCATGATGTTGGGCGGAGCCGGCCCGACACCGAGCGCGAGGGCAGGGAGCACGTCGGTAATGACGTTGAGGTAAAGAATTTGCAGCGCCAGCAGCGGCAGCGGATACTCAAGCGCCGCGCCGATCGCCAGCGCAATGATCTCCGCCAGGTTGGTTGTCAGCATGAAGAGCGTCGACTTGCGGATGTTGGCGAGGATGCCCCGCCCCTGACGGATGGCTTCGACAATGGTTTGCAGGGAGTCGTTGCGGAGCACGATGTCGCCGACCTGCTTGGCGGCGTCGGTGCCCTTCTCGCCCATCGCGATGCCGATGTTGGCTTTTTTGAGCGCGGGGCTGTCGTTCACCCCGTCGCCGGTCATGGCCGCGGCGCAACCGGCCTTTTGCGCGGCCTCGACCAGCTTGAGCTTCTGCTGCGGCTCGACCCGCGCGAAGACGTCGGCCTTGAGCACCAAATCTTGCAGCTCCTCGTCGCTTTCGACCGCGCGCAGCTCGCGCCCGGTGACAACATGCAGCTTGTCTTTTCCCTGCCCGATGCCACACTCGCGGGCGATGGCCTCGGCGGTCTCGGGCTTGTCACCGGTCACCATGATGACCTTGACGCCGGCGGCCTCGCAGGCGTCGATGGCCTCGCGCACGCGCTCGCGGGGCGGGTCGCGCAGCGCCAGCAGTCCGTGCCAGATCAGCGACTCGTAAGGCTCGGCGTCGGCGTCGTCCACCTGACGCTCGGCCACCGCGAGCAGGCGGTAGCCCTCGGCGGCCAGCTCGTCCATCTTCTTGCGCCAGTCCTCGCGCGCTGCGTCATCCAGCTCGCGGGTGGAATCGCCCTCGCTGACCTGATCGCAGACCTCCAGCACCCGCTCGGGCGCACCTTTGACCGCCACCCGATAGCCCTCGCTGCTGCGGTGGAAGGTCGCCATCATCATGGTCTCGCGACTGAACTCCTCGACCTGCTCCTCCGGCTGATCCTCCAGCAGCGCCTCGCGATCCCGCTCTTGGTCGTGCCCGGCTCGCAGCAGCGCCGTCTCCAGCGGATCGCCTGACTCCTTGCCCTCCGCATCGAGCTTGCCGCCATTACAGAGCACCCCTATTTCGAGCGCCCGCAGAGTGGCCACGTCCAGCTCGCCCCCGCTCAGCTCCTGCGCGCCCGCCCGGGTGACGATGCGCTCCAGACCCCTGCGCTTCTGGCTCACCGTTCCTGTCTTGTCGTCGAACGGGACAGCCACCGCAC
>CAYQTM010000059.1:0-7901 GCA_964420355.1 uncultured Opitutales bacterium | reverse complement strand
TCAACCGCGCGATCAGCGAGGCGGTCGAGGTGCCGATCATCGCCAGCGGTGGCGCGGGCACCCTCGACCACCTCGCCGATGCCATCACAGCGGGCAAGGCGAGCGCCGTGCTCGCGGCGAGCATCTTCCACTTTGGCGAATACAGCATCGCCGAGGCCAAGGCGCGCATGGCCGAGGCGGGCATCCCGGTGCGGCTCTAACTGTATTCAGGTCAGGCTCATGCGCGGCTTTTTGCTGGTTTTGCCGATGCCCGGATTGAAGGTGTTGGTGGGGTCGAGTTTCTCGTAAAATGCGCGCAGCTCGGGATCGGCTTTGTAGAGATGGCCGACGTTGTGCTCGGCAGGGTATTTGGCACCCTTGGCGTCGAGGTGTTCCAGCATCTTGCTCTTTACCGCTTTGATGTCGGTGCCCTTTTTAAAGATGTAGTCCTGATGGAAAACGTGGCACATGAAGTGCCCGTAATAGAGCGCCAGCTCGAGGTGTTGGGTGACTTCTTCGGGGAGTTTTTCGACAAATTCGGGGTCGTTGCCCCGCAGGGCGATGTCGAGGGCGAGCACCTCTTCGGTGGTTTTCTGGTGGATATTCTGGTAGCGGATGGCCGCGCCTGCCGCCGCAAAGCGGTGCAGGAGAATGGTTTCTTGCTCTTTGGGATCACACTCGAAGTAATCGACGCCCTCCAATTGGCTCCATTCATCGGCCAGATAGCGCCGCGCTTCTTCAATACCATCGTCGCTCATGCTAAGGATGAGGGTGTATTTGAAGCGGTCGCGGTAATCAAGCAGGCGTCCCGAGAGGTGGCGCGGGAAGAGTCGGCTGATCTGATAGAGCAGAATATCGGGCAGAAACTTAGGCAAAAAGGAGAGCTTATTGAGCCGATATTCGATGGCTGACTTCAGCGCGTAGAGCTTGGGGAGGCGTTTGGTGCCGAGGTATTTGATCGAGAGAAAGACATCCTTGCCGTATTTTTCGGCGACATCGAAGGTCTCGCGGTTCATGTATTCGCACATCTCGGGGAGATGCTTGAAGCGGGTGAGGATGTCGCGTCGGAGCTGAGTGAACTGGGCGGGGTCGTTGCTGCCGAGGTAGAAAACCTTCTTTTGCTTCGGTTGCGGGTAGGTGTCGACCCGCACGGCAAAGGCCGCCACCTTGCCGGCACTGCCGCTGACATCGCAGAGGCGGCGCGGGTCGGCGTTGTAGCGATTGGGCACTCCAGCGTCGAGATCGCGGATGCGGTCGGCATATTCGCGGTCTGAGGCCAGCTTGTCCATCGCTTTGAGGTCTTCGTCCTTGATATCGCCGGCTTCGAGGCGGGTGAGGATGGCTTCGGGATCGTCGCCGAGATTGTCGATGCCCAGATGGTTGACGAGATGGAGCTGCCCTTGAGCATCGACCTGGGCGAAGAGGGACAACTCGGTGTAGGAAGGCCCGCGTTTGCAAAGGGCACCGCCCGCATTGTTGGCGATGCTGCCGACGATGGTTGCGCCGATGGTGGTCGAGCCGATGACCGAGTGGGGTGCGCGTCCGATGGGCTTCAAAATCTGTTCCAGCTCGTGCAGGGTGGCACCGGGGAAGGCCAGCACTTGCTCGCCGCCCTTGAGGAGGTAGATGGTTTTCAGACGGGTGGTGTTGATGATGACGAGCGGGCGCTCATAGTCTTCGCCGCTGGGCGAGGAACCCTCGGTCAGACCCGTTTTCGCACCCTGCATCAGCACGGCGCAGCCGGCTTCGACGCTGGTTTTGAGGACGCGCCACTGTTCCAGCAAAGTGCCGGGGAAGACCACTGCGAGGGCGGAGCCAAAGCCGGAGCGAAAGCCCGAGCGATAGTAGGCGGTCTGGTTCTCCTTCGAGCGCACATGGGCGCTGCCGACGATGGTCTGGAAGCGCCCGATCAGTTCGTCGGGGTTCACTGAGCTTGCGTTAGCCATGGTGCAATGCGGGTTGGCTCAGCGGACGTCGACGAGGTTGGCGATGTGCTGGTCGAGGGCGAAGGTGGGCTCGGGGACTTCCGGTGCGGTGTGTGGGGTGACGCGCCAGAATTTGCTGAGGGCTTCGTCCCAGTTGGCGAGGAGGTCGCGGGCGCGGGGGCTGCCAGTGAGCTTTTCGTGGAGGGCGATGAGCTTGCGCAAGTCTTCGATCTCCTCGTTGCGGTCGAGCTTGAGGAGGGCGACCATTTCGGGGTTGACGCGGTCTTCGAGCTGGCGTTTTTCATCGTAAACAAAGGCGATGCCGCCGCTCATGCCCGCGCCGAAGTTGCGCCCGGTTTCGCCGAGGACGACCACGGTGCCGCCGGTCATGTATTCGCAGGCGTGATCGCCCACGCCCTCGACCACCGAGACGGAGCCGGAGTTGCGCACGGCGTAGCGTTCGCCGGCCTGACCTGCGGCGAAGAGGCTGCCGCCGGTTGCGCCGTAGAGGCAGGTGTTGCCCATGATGATATTATCGTGCCAGACGAAGGTCTCGTTTTCGCGTGGGCGGAGGATAATCTCGCCACCGTTCATGCCTTTGCCGACGTAGTCGTTGGCCTCGCCGGTGAGGCGCAGGCGAATCCCTTGAACAAGAAAGCAGCCGAAGCTCTGGCCAGCGCTGCCGGTGAAGGACAGGTCGATGGTGCCGGGCTGGAGGCCGTGATTGCCGTGCAGGTAGGCGACCTCGCCGCTGAGGCGGGTTCCGATGTTGCGGTGGACGTTGCGCACCTTGTAGTGGCCGGTGTAGTTGGGCTTGAGGTGGGCGATGGTCTCCTTGGCGTCCTGCAAAATCTGGTCGTCGAGGGAGCCCTCGTTGCCGAATCGGTCGTTGCGCTCGCGGGTGTGGATGCGGTCGAGGTCGCCGGATGGGTCGGGATTGTGGAGCAGCCCGGCGAAGTTGATCATCTTGGTTTTGTTATTGGCCGGGTCGTCGATCTGTTCGAGCAAGTCGGTGCGCCCGATGATTTCGTCCATGGTGCGGGCACCGAGCTTGGCGAGGATCTGCCGCACGTCTTCGGAGACGGCGTTGAAGAAGTTGATGATGTTCTCGGGCTTGCCCTTGAACTTGGCGCGCAGGTCTTCGCGCTGGGTGGCCACGCCGACCGGACAACTGTTCAGGTGGCAGACGCGGAACATGGCGCAGCCGCCGGCGATGAGCGCCGCCGTGCCAAAGTTGTATTCCTCGGCACCGAGGAGCGCCGCCGTGACAATATCGCGCCCGGTCTTCATCCCACCGTCGGTGCGGAGGACGACGCGGCTGCGCAAGTCGTTCATCATCAGGGTCTGGTGGGTTTCGGCCAGGCCAATCGCCCAGTCGGAGCCCGCATTCTTGATCGAGGACATGGGCGAGGCACCGGTGCCGCCGTCGTGCCCGGAGATGAGGATGACGTCGGCGTAGGCCTTTGCCACGCCCGCCGCGATGGTGCCGACGCCGCTGCTGGAGACCAGCTTGACGCAGACCTTGGCGCGGGGGTTGACCTCCTTGAGGTCGAAAATGAGCTGGGCGAGATCTTCAATCGAGTAGATGTCGTGGTGGGGCGGCGGCGAAATGAGGGTGACGCCGGGCACCGAAAAGCGCAGCTTGGCAATGAGCGGGCTGACCTTCCAGCCCATGAGCTGGCCGCCCTCGCCGGGCTTGGCACCTTGGGCGATCTTGATCTCGATCTCCTTGGCGTTGGCGAGGTATTCCGCCGTGACGCCGAAGCGCCCGCTGGCGACCTGCTTGATGGCGCTGCTGGCGTTGTCGCCGTTCTCGTAGGGGTGGTAGCGTTTAGCGTCCTCGCCGCCCTCGCCGGAGTTGGACTTGCCGCCAATGCGGTTCATCGCGATGGCCAGGCTCTCGTGCATCTCGGGCGAGAGCGCGCCGAGTGACATGCCTGCGGTGGTGAAGCGGCGGCGGATGTCCTCGACCGACTCCACCTGAGCGGCGTCGATCCCCTGCTCGGGGAAGCGGAACTTGAGTAAGTCCTTGACGGCGACCGGCGGGTGCTCGTCGGAGGCTTTTTTCCACGTCTGGAAGGCCTCGAAGTTGGCACCGGTGCGGAGGAAGCGGTTCATGCCGGAGACCACTTTGGGGTTCCAGCCGTGATACTCGCCCGCGCCCTTTTTGTTGACCCCGTAGTAGCCCTCGCGCCAGAAATCCATCTGCGCGGAGTCGACCCCGAAAGCCTTGCCGTGGCGGGCGATGACCTCCTCGGCGATGCGCTCGTAACCGATGCCGCCGATGGGGCAGGCGGTCTCGGTGAAGCACTCCTCGACCACCTTGTTGCGGATGCCGAGCGCTTCGAAAATCTGGGCGCCCTGGTAGCTGAACAAGGGGCTGATGCCCATTGTGGACATGATGTTGAGGATGCCGTTGTCGAGCGCGGTGCGGCAGTTGCGCATGAGGGCGGGCAGGTCGAGCGGCTCGCCAGCCTGGGCGACGCGCTGGTTGTCGGCGTGCCGCTGGCGCGAGAGCTTGAGCGCCATAGAGGGGTACACCGCGTTGGCGCCGAAGCCGAGCAGGCAGGCGATCTGGTGGACGTGGCGGGCGTCGGCGGTCTCGGCGACGATGTCGCATTCGAGGCGGCGACCGGCCTGAACGAGGGTGCGGTGCGCCGCGCCAACGGCAAGCAGCATAGGCACCGGCACGCGGCTATCGGAGAAACCACGGTCGCTGAGCAGCAGCAGGCGGTGCTCGCCGTTGTCGAGGCCACTGCGGATCTCCTCGCGGATTTCGCCGAGGCGCGCTTCCAGCCCTTCCGGGCCTTTTTCTAAGTCCCAGGTGCAGTCGATGCGCAGGATGTGATCTTTGATGAAGTCGATGTTCTCGATCTCCAGAAACTCGTGGTCGAGCAGGATGGGCGACTCGAGCGCGACGAATTGGTGATCCTGCACCATGTCGTCGAAAAGCGGCAGGCGCCCGCCGAGATACATCTTGGAGGACATGACCAAACGCTCGCGCAGCGAGTCAATGGCGGGGTTGGTTACTTGAGCAAAAAGCTGCTTGAAGTAGGTGTAGAGCATGCGCGGGCGGCGCGAGAGCACGGCGAGCGGGGTGTCGTCGCCCATCGAGGCAAGGGCTTCCTTGCCGTTGAGGAACATGGGCTTGAGGATCAGCTCGGTCTCGTCATCATCGTAGCCGAAAGCGGCGCGGCTGGGCTTCAAGTCCTCGGTCAGCACGACGTCGGCGGGCATGCCCTGATCGTTGGAGCGCAGGTTGTAAATGCTGTGATCGCACCAGTCCTCGTAGTCGGCAGAACGGGCGACCCGCTCCTTGATCTCGGTGTCCTTCAAGAGCTTATGCTCTTCAAGGTCGACCGCCAGCGCGCGACCCGGCCCGAGACGCCCGGCCTCGACCACGCCCGCGCCCCACTCGGGGATGACGCCCGCTTCGGAGCCGATCACCAGCACGCCGTCGTCATAGACCTTGAAGCGCGCGGGTCGCAGGCCATTGCGGTCGAGCGAGGCGGCGACGTAGCGCCCGTCGGTGAAAACGATGGCGGCGGGGCCGTCCCACGGCTCCATCATGACGGCGTGATACTTATAGAACGCTCGCATGTGCGGCGGCAGTGTGCTGTCGTTCTCCCAGGCCCAGGGCATCATGATGGAGATGCCGTGCAGGCAGGAGCGCCCGGCGAGGGTCATGATTTGGAGGGCGTTGTCGAAGCTGGCCGAGTCCGACATGTCGGGCTGGATCATCGGGCTGAGATCCTTGTAGCGGTCGCCCCAGACGCCGTGGGCGTTGGAGAACTCGCGGGCGCGCATGTTGTTGCGGTTGCCTCGTATGGTGTTGATCTCGCCGTTGTGGGCGAGCATCCGGTAGGGCTGCGCCTTGTTCCAGTCGGGAAAGGTGTTGGTGGCGAAGCGCTGGTGGAAGATCGCGAAGGCGGTCTTGTAGAGGGGCGACTTGAGGTCGGTGTAAAAGCGGCGCACCTGCGGTGCGTTGAAGAGACCCTTATAAGTGATGGTGCGGTGGGAGCAGGAGACGATGTAAAACTCGTTGAGCTTGCCCTTGGCGGCGCGGCGGGTGGCCATTTTTTGGACGAGGAGCAGGCGGCGCTCGTATTCGGCGTCGGCGATGTCACCGGGGCGGGCGATGAGCGCCTGGAGGACGAGCGGGCGGGTCATTTCGGCCTTTTTGCCGAGGCATGATGGGTCGACGGGCACCTCGCGCCAGTCGATCAGGTGGAGCCCCTCGTGGTCGATGGCTTCCTCGATGAGGCGCTTGCCGTGGGCTTGCTCGTATTGGTTTTCGAGCGAGAGGAAGACGACGCAGACGCCGAGATCTTTCTCGTTGTAGAGCTGCTTGCCGCGGGCTTCGAGGTGCTCGCGCAGGAGGTCGTAAGGGATTTGGGTCAGCACGCCCGCGCCGTCACCGGTCACCGCATCGGCGTCGATCGCGCCGCGGTGGGCGAGGTTTTTCAGACCCTGAATGGCGCGGTCGAGGATGGCATAGCTGCGCTCCCCGTTGATGTTGACGATGCAGCCGACGCCGCACTCATCGTGCTCATAATCAGGCCGATACAGAGGTGATGGGACAATCTTTGACATAACGAAAAAGGCTTGAAAGGCTCAAGAAAAAGGCGCACGAAGCCACGCCCCCACAAATAGGCAAGCCTTCACTGATAAAGCAAATCGCTGGTTCAGACAAGCCCTAACACTACTTTGTTGCCGAGTGCGACCAGGCGTCGATGGCTTCGGAGAGGGTGAGCATTTCGTCCTCGGTGCCGATGCTGATGCGGAGGTAGGGCGCGGTCTGCGGGTGCGAGGGGAAGTGGCGGACGAGGATTTTGTGCTCGGCGAGGTGGTCGGCGAGGGCGCGGGCGGTGGCTTCGCCGGTGTGACCCTGGGGGTCGCAGGGGGCGGTGAAGATGAAGTTGGCCTGGGAGTCGAAGGTGTCCCAGCCGCGTTGGCGGAACTCGGCGAGGTAGTAGTCGCGGATCTGGCGGATTTTGCCGATGATGGCACCGAAGTAGTCGCGGTCTTCGAGGGCGGCGAGGGCGGCGGCCTGGGCGATGCGGTCGAGGTTGTAGCTGTCGCGCACCTTGTCCAGGGCGGCGATGAGGCCGGGGTGGCCGAGGGCGTAGCCGATGCGCAGGCCGGCGAGGCCGTAACTCTTGGAGAAGCTGCGGGTGACGAGGATGTTGGGGTGGGCGTCGAGCAGCTCGACGGCGTTTTCTTCGGCGAAATCGGCGTAAGCCTCGTCGACCACGAGGAGGCCGTCGAAGGCCTCGGCGAGCTGAGCGATGGCGCGGTTGCCGAAGGCGATGCCGGTGGGCGCGTTGGGCGAGGTGAGGAAAAAGACGCGCGCGCCGGTGGCGGCGATGGCGTCGAGATCGAGGCGCTGGCGGGCTTGCGCTGTGCCGTTAGGAAAAAGCGGCACCTTGGCGATCTGGCAGTTTTGCGCTGCCGCGAGCACGGGGTAGAGCGAGTAGCTGGGCTCGAGCATGGCCGCGGCGGTGGTGCCGGGCTGGCAGAAGGCGCGGAAGATCAGGTTGAGGAGGTCGTCTGAGCCGTTGCCGCAGATCACCTGCTCGTCGACCAGCCCATGCTGTCGCGCGAGCGCAGAGCGGAGCCGCCCGCTGAGCGGGTCGGGGTAGAGCCGCAGTGCCTCGAATTCGGCCTGAATGGCGGGCGCGATGCGCGGGCTGGGCGGAAAGGGGTTCTCGTTGGTGTTGAGCTTGACCCACCCGCTGCCTTTGGGCTGCTTGCCCGGCACATAGGCGTGGAGCTGCTCGACATGCGGGAGTGGCTGCGGCACCGAGCCGCTGTGGGAGGCAGTTGGCATGGGGGCAGCAAAGCCGATTTTTCCGCGAAATGCAAACGCTGCTTTCAGGCTGTCCGAGCAGGTTATGCGCGCATGGCGGCTTGCTGGGCTTGGGCGAGGAAGGCCTGGACGTCGATGGCTTGCTGGGTGTCGGCGGAGGCGTTGGCGGCGAAGAGGAGCGCCATGGT
>CAYQTM010000058.1:0-7915 GCA_964420355.1 uncultured Opitutales bacterium | reverse complement strand
CGCAGCGGGGTCAAGACCTACCGGGACCTGCTGGCGGGCATTTTCGCGCTCAAGGACGCGATGGCCAAGGCCAAGCCCGTGCTGCTCGAGCCGATCATGGCGGTGGAAGTCGTGGGGCCGGACGAATATCAGGGCGACATCATTGGCGACCTCAATCGTCGGCGCGGGCAGATTCAGGGCATGGACAGCAAGAACGGCATGGCCACGATTACCGCGCTGGTGCCGCTCGAAACCATGTTCGGTTACGCGACCGACGTGCGCTCGCTCTCCAAGGGCCGCGCCACCTACACCATGACGCCCTCGCACTTCGATCAAGTGCCGTCCAGCCTCGTTGCAAAAATTGTAGAAACTTCGTCTCGAGCCCCAGCAAGGTCTTGACAAGCCCATAATTAATTGATTTTCTCATCGCTTTTCTTCAAATGAGCCAGCGCATTCGCATACGCCTTAAAGGCTTTGATTACCGGATTATCGACCAGTCCGCCTCCGACATTGTGGACACGGCGAAGCGCTCTGGCGCGCGGGTTTCCGGCCCGGTTCCCATGCCCACCCGGATTGAAAAATTCACGGTGAACCGCTCGCCGCACGTCGACAAAAAGTCGATGGATCAATTTGAAATCCGCACCCACAAGCGCCTGATCGACATTGTCGAACCCACCGCGCAGACCGTGGACGAGCTGAAAAAGCTCAACCTTCCCGCCGGCGTCGATATCAGCATCAACGTCTGAACCTTTCCTGAACGAACCGCTTTCAAACGACCACACATTCCGCCCGCTAACTGAGGCCACAGGCTTTAAGAGCACTGCCGGAATCGGACCGCACGAAAGAGTTACCTAACCCACAGCGATCACTTTTTGAACGACTAACGCAGGTCTACTGCAAACGGCGCCCCACGCGGGTTCCACCTGCCACTTAGCATTATGAGTATAGCCCTTTTAGGAAAAAAACTGGGGATGACCCAGGTTTTTGATGCCAACAACCGCGCGGTGCCCGTCACCGTGGTCGAGGCCGGCCCCTGCCCGGTCACCCAGGTCAAGACGCAGGAAACCGACGGCTACAACGCCGTGCAGTTCGGCTTTGGAACCCAGAAGGCGCACCGCGTGCGCAAGCCTCAGCAGGGGCACTTCAAGAAGGCCAAGGTCGATGCCGTCCGCGAGATGCGTGAGTTCCGCACCGAGGATGCGCCCGAGGCGCAACTGGGTGAAGTGCTCACGGTCGAGCGTTTTGAGGAAGGCCAGATGGTCGACGTGATCGGCACGACGAAGGGCAAGGGCTTTCAGGGTGTGGTTCGGCGCTTTGGTTACGGCGGCGGCCCCGCTTCGCACGGTTCGATGTTCCACCGCCGTGGTGGTTCCTTTGGTCAGTGCCAGTGGCCGGGTGAGATCGCCAAGGGCAAGAACATGCCGGGTCACATGGGTGACGTCCAGCGCACGGCGCAAAATCTGGAGATCGTGAAGATCGACAGCGAGCGCAATCTGCTGCTGATCAAGGGGAGTTTCCCCGGTGCCAAGGGCGCGACGGTTTACATCCGCGCTGCCAAGAAAACCAAGAAGGCCAACGCTGCCTGATAACGCTTTTGGGGAGATCTACTGATGAAACTTTTGGTCTATAATCAAGACGGCTCGTCGAGCGAGGAGAAGGACTTCCCGCACTTTCCGAGTCTGGAAGGCGAGCGCGGGGTGCAGGCTCTGCGCCAGGTGCTGCTCGCACATTTTGCCAACGGTCGCTCTGGCACTGCCAGCGCCCGCACCCGCAGCACGATCAAGTCGACGAATAAGAAGCCTTTTCGCCAGAAGGGCACCGGACGCGCCCGCCAGGGCACCCTCAAGGGGCCTCAGCACGAGGGCGGCGCGGTGGCTCACGGGCCGAAGGTGCGCGACTGGTCGCAGAAGGTGAACAAGAAAATGCGCAAGCTGGCCTTCCGCCGCGCCCTCTTCGACCGCGCCCGCGATGGCGAGATTGCGGTGATCGAGAACTGGACGGTGGAGTCGGGCAAGACGCGCGACATGAAGGCGCTCCTGACCAAGCTGATGCCCGAGTCGGGCAAAGTGCTGCTGGTGGACGACCAATTTGCCGAGCCGACCAGCCTCGCCGCCCGCAACCTCGATGGGGTGGCCATGCGCAGCGCCAAGGATCTCAACTGCGTGGATCTCTGCCGCTATGACCGCATTATTGCCAGCGAGCGTGGCATTCAAACTGTTCTTTCACGTGCCGAACGGGAGGTAACCCGCAAATGATCGACGCCAATCACATTCTACAGGAATACGTGGTGACTGAAAAAGCCACGGAAGCCATGTCTAACCTGAACCAATACACGTTTCAGGTGCATCCCGATGCCACCCGCTTTCAGGTCAAGAAGGCGATTGAGCACACCTTCAATGTTGGGGTTTCCAACGTGAACGTGCTGCACCGTCGCCCGAAGATCAAGCTCAACCGCATGCGCGCCGCTGCGCCCGGCAAGAAGGCCGGCTTCAAGCGCGCGATTGTCACCCTGAAGGAGGGCGACAAGATCGAAATCATCTGAGCGAACCTTTAACGCATTTCCGCCATGCCACTCGACCAAAAACGCCCTATCACGCCCGGCCAGCGTCACTATATTCAGAACAAGCCGGAAGGCCTGAGTAAGAAACGCCCGGAGCGCGCGCTGACGGTGTCGATTCACCGTAAAAAAGGCCGCAACAACCAGGGGCGCATCACCTCGCGCCGTCGCGGCGGTGGGCACAAGCGCCTTTATCGCATCATCGACTTCAAGCGGGCTCGCCTCGACGAGCGTGCCACCGTGGTGGCGTTGGAGTATGATCCCAATCGCTCGGCCAACATCGCGCTGATCGAGTATCCCGACGGCGAGAAGAATTACATCATCGCGCCGGAAGGTCTGAAGGTCGGCACCACCATCATCAGCGCCAACGAGCGCCCCGAGGAGTTCCACGCGGGCGACGCAATGCCGCTGTCGGTGATTCCGCCGTCCACCAAGATTCACAACATCGAGTTTGTGCCGGGTCGCGGCGCGCAGATTGCCCGCACTGCGGGTGGATTTGCCACGCTGGTCGGCATCGAGGGCGACTGGGCGACTTTGAAGATGCCCAGCGGCGAGCTGCGGCTGGTGAGCAAGCGCTGCCGCGCCACAATCGGCATCGTCGGCAACGGCGATCACGGCAAGCGCAGCCTCGGCAAGGCCGGTCGCAATCGCTGGCTCGGCAAGCGCCCGCGCGTGCGCGGTGTGGCGATGAATCC
The DNA here is from genome assembly GCA_964420355.1 of uncultured Opitutales bacterium. Classification (GTDB taxonomy): domain Bacteria; phylum Verrucomicrobiota; class Verrucomicrobiia; order Opitutales; family JABSRG01; genus CAYQTM01. Next base: position 4,684 of record CAYQTM010000058.1, on the reverse strand, counting down.
GGTCGATCACCCAATGGGTGGCGGTGAAGGCCGCACTTCCGGCGGTGGCCATCCGGTCTCGCCCTGGGGGCAGCTCTCGAAGGGCTTCCCGACGCGCAAGAAGCGCAAGAATTCCAACCGTTTCATCCTCGTCCGTCGCAATGGCCGCAAGGTCAAGCGCTAAACTTTTTCAAAACTGAACGCAGCACATGTCCCGCTCGATTAAAAAAGGATTCTACGTCGACCCCAGCTTGATGGACAAGGTGGACACCGCCCAGAAGGCTGGTGGCCGCAAGCCCATCCAGACCTGGTCGCGCCGCTCGACCATCACGCCCGACTTCGTAGGGCTGAACATCAACGTCCACAACGGCAAGGGCTTCATGCCCGTGCACGTGACCGAGAACATGGTCGGCCACAAGCTCGGCGAATTCGCACCCACCCGCACTTTCAAGAGCCACGGTTCTCACACCAAGAAATAGTTTTGAGTTCAAAGGTCTAAGGTCAAATTTCAAAGTTTTTTCATCAATGAATCTTCGTTTCCAGATATGTGTCGTGCTGCTGAGCCTTTGCGGGCTCGGAGTGGCTGCGGCGCAGTCGGGGAGCGAGCGGGTTCTGCCGCCCTTCATGACGCAGCCTTTGCAGGGCACGGGTCAAGCGCAGGTGGCGCTGGTGCAGAGCGGGCCGACCCTCGATGTAGTGGTGCTCTCTGTTGGATACAATGAGGGCTACGAGGTGGGAATGCTCTGCGAAGTTTCGCGAGAGGGTCAGCCAGTGGCCTCGCTGATTTTGGCTGAGGTGACGGAGGATTCCGCTGCCGGACTGATTCTCGACCTGACCGATGCCGCCCCGATTCAAACTAACGATACTGTAACCCGTCGCGTTCGTAATTTTTAAAATTCATACTTTTGTAAGATGGAAGTCCAAGCCGTCAGTAAATCTGTTCGCATATCGCCGATGAAGGCGCGCGACGTCGCCCGTGTCCTGCAGGGACGCCCCGCCCAGGAGGCGCTCGACATGCTCGAGCTGATCCCGCGCAAGGCGGCTCGCCTGCTGCACAAGACGCTGAAGAGCGCAATGGCCAACGCGGAGAACAACCACAATCAGCCCGCAGATCTGATGTTGATCAAGAGCGCTCGGGTCGAAAAGGGGCCGGTGTTCAAGCGTTTTCGCCCAGTGGCGCGCGGCTCGGCTCACCCTTATCGCAAGCCCACCAGCCACATCACCATCGTCCTGTCTGACGAGGACTAATTTTTAACTTTCACTGAATCATGGGACAAAAAGTCAATCCGACCGGCTTTCGCCTTGCACTCCGCCGCAACTGGGAGTCGCGCTGGTATGCCTCCAAAAAGGACATGCCCGCGCTGATCGAGGAGGATGCGCGCATTCGCAAGTTTCTTGAGAAGAAGCTGCGCTACGCCTCGGTGCCGCGCATCAACATCGAGCGCGCGAGCAACCGCATCCGCGTGAAGGTTTACACGGCGCGCCCCGGCATCGTGATCGGGCGCAAGGGCAGCGAGTTGGACAAGCTGAAGGCTGACCTCAACAAGCTGGTCTCGAAGGACATCATCCTCGACATTCAGGAGATCAAGCGTCCCGACATGGTGGCCAAGCTGGTCGCCGAGAATGTGGCCTTGCAGCTCGAGCGACGGATCAGCTTCCGCCGCGCGATGAAGAAGGCGGTGCAGACGACCATGTCGATGGGTGCCGACGGCATCCGCATCCAGATCGCTGGGCGTCTCGGCGGCAGCGACATCGCCCGCACCGAGCAGCAGCGCCAGGGTCGCGTCCCATTGCACACCCTCCGCGAGAGCATCGACTACGGCCACGCCGAAGCCTACACCACCTACGGCGTCATCGGCGTCAAATGCTGGATTTGCACCAAGGAGAACGAGCTGAACTAAAGTCAGAATTCAGAAGGCAGAAGTCAGAAATTTATCTGCTGTGCTGCCCTCCGAATCGACCTTTTCAAACTTTTTCGCCCACGTTTTAAGCCCTTTCTTTAACCTGTCAGTATCGATTACGAACCCGATCTATCCTCGTTTTCTGACTTCTGACTTTTGACTTCTTACTTGAATTGTCATGGCACTTCTTCCCTCCAGAACGAAATACCGCAAGGTCCACAAGGGCCGGGTGCGCGGTAAGGCGACCCGTTGTAACAAGCTGGACTTTGGGGAATTCGGCATCCAGAGCCTGACGCGCGGTCGGATGACGGCGCAGCAGATCGAGGCGACTCGTGTGGCGATGACCCGCTACCTCAAGCGTCGCGGCAAGGTCTGGATCCGTGTTTTCCCGCACAAGCCGGTGACCAAGAAGCCCGCTGAGACCCGCATGGGTAAGGGTAAGGGCGGCGTCGAGTATTGGGTGGCCGAGATCAAGCCTGGCACCATGCTCTTCGAGCTGTCCGGCTGTGGTGTGGGTGCCGCCCGTGAGGCGCTGCGCCGCGCTGATGCCAAGCTGCCCTTCCGCTGCCGCTTCGTGATGCGCGATGAAGTCTAACCTTTTTTATATTTTAGAGCTATGAACAACAGCGAAATCCGCGAACTTTCCGTGCAGGAACTCGACATGAAAATTCGGGACACCCAGTCCGACCTGCTCGACCTGCGCCTCCGCAAGAGCACCAATTTGGACAAGCCTGCCGAACTGCAGGAACTGCGCCGCCTCGCCGCGCGGCTGCAAACCATCCGCAGCGAGAAAGCCCGCGCCGAGTCCGCTGCCTGAGCCACCACCCCCAATTTAGAATACGCACTATGGAACGCAACAGCCGCAAAGACCTCATCGGAACGGTCAGCAGTCGCTCAGGCGACAAGACCGTGAAGGTCGTTTATGAATACAAGGTCGCGCACCCGGTTTACGGGAAGGAAGTGAGGCGCAAGACCGTGCTGCACGTGCACGACGAGAAGAATGAGGCGAAGCCGGGCGACCGCGTGGAGATCATGGAGACCCGTCCGCTGAGCAAGCTCAAGCGCTGGCGTCTGGCTCGTGTGCTCGAGGCCGCGCCGATTGCCGGCTAAGGCTCCTTATTATATAACTTTTTATTAGAAAGACTTCCTGCCATGATTCAGATGGAAAGCCGGCTCGCAGTAGCCGATAACACCGGTGCCAAGGCCGCCAAGATGATTCGGCGTCTGGGGCAACTCAAGGACACCGCCTCAATTGGGGATAAGGTGATCTGTCACGTTGTCGACAGCACGACCACGGCGCAGGTGAAGAAGGGCGAAGTGGTCACTGCGGTGGTCGTTCGCACCAAGGCACCGATCCGCCGTCAGGATGGCAGCTATGTGCGCTTTGACGAAAACGCCGTCGTCTTGATTAACAAAGACGGCAATCCGCGCGGCACGCGCATCTTCGGGCCAGTTGCCCGCGAGCTGCGTGCCGATTACATGAAAATCATTTCGCTCGCACCGGAGGTGCTCTAAGGCCATGAAGTTCAAGATCAAACGAGAAGACGAAGTCGTCGTCATCGCTGGTGACGAGAAGGGCAAGCGCGGCAAGGTGCTCGACGTGCAGCGCGAGAAGATGCGCGTGCTGGTCGAGGGGGTCAACATGATCACCAAGCGCCAGAAAGCCCGTTCGCAGGACGACCCCGATGCAGGGATTGTCCAGCGCGAAGCCCCAGTTCATTACTCCAACGTGATGCTGGCCAGCCGCTTTGACGAGCGCGCCAGGAAGCGCGAGACCGCCAGCGCCTAACACTCTTTAATGTTCAACCGCCGGGTCGGAAATCCGGCAGACTACCATGACACCCGCTCTCAAGAAACAGTATATCGAACAAGTCGTGCCCGAGCTGCGCAAATCGCTCGGTCTCGAGAACATCCATGATGTGCCGAAAATCACCAAAGTGGTGATCAACTCGGGCATCAAGGCGACCGACGGCAAGGACGTGCTCGAAGAGACCGTGCGCGACCTGACCCGCATCTCCGGGCAGCACGCCACGACCACCCGTGCCCGCGTCAGCATCTCGAACTTCAAGCTCCGTCAAGGACAGCCACTGGGCGCGAAAGTCACCCTGCGTGGCGAGCGCATGTGGGACTTCCTTTATCGCCTGATGACGATTTCGCTGCCAGCCATTCGCGACTTTCGCGGGGTGCCCAGCAAGCTGGATGGCAACGGCAACTACATGCTCGGGATCAACGACCACACCATATTTCCCGAGATCAATGTCGACCAGGCCAAGCGCACGATGGGGATGGACATCTGCATCGTGACTACCGCCAAGAATGACACGGAAGGCAAGGAGCTGCTCCGCCTCCTCGGGATGCCCTTCATCAAGCCCAACAAGCCCGCCGCTGAGCAAGCTGCCTAACGCACAATTACCTTTTTCACTATGGCTAAGAAATCTGCAATCGCCCGCAACAAGAAGCGGGAGCGTCTGGTCGCCCAACATGCGGCCAAGCGCGCCGAGCTGAAAAGCATCCTCGCCAACCCGGAGACGGATGACGAGGCCTTCTATCAGGCGCAGCGCAAGCTGGCCAAGCTGCCCCGCAACAGCTCGAAGATCCGCGTTCGCAACCGCTGCTCGCTTACCGGGCGTCCGCGTGCCTTCCACCGCCGCTTTGGCCTTTCCCGTATCACCTTCCGCGAGCTGGCGCTGCAGGGTCGCATCCCTGGCGTGACCAAGAGTTCCTGGTAATCCTTTTTTTAACCCACCACTTTTTTATACCCATCGAACCATGGCCGTCCACGACACCATAGGCGATTTCCTCAC
>CAYQTM010000057.1:0-7973 GCA_964420355.1 uncultured Opitutales bacterium | reverse complement strand
GACCGATATTATGGCCAATAATGGCGTCATTCACGTCATCGACGCGGTGATTATGCCGAAGGAAGGCACCGAGGTCGCCTTGAGCGAGTAACCGGCAGCAATTGCACCGCAATTTCACGCACGAAGCGGCATCCGAGAGGGTGTCGCTTCCTTTGCGCAGGGTTGCCTCGGGCTGGGTAGGCTGTTAGTGAATCGGTATGCGGATACTGCTGACATCGTCGAAGACCATGCGGTTTGACTTGGACGTGGCGGCGCGCGGCGTGCCAATCTGGCAAGCGGAGGCGGCTGAAATGGCGGCGGCGCTGGCGCGGCTCTCAGAGGCGGAGATGGGCAAGCTGATGAAAGTGAGCGACCGCCTGGCACGCGAGACCTCGGAGCGCTTTCGGCAGTTTTCGCCTGATGCCGAAGCGGCGGCGGCCTCGGCTCCGGCGTTGCTGGCCTTCAGCGGCGATGTGTATGAGGCGATGGCACCGGAGAATTTTGACGCTGCGGCGCTCGACTACGCCGAAGGGCATCTGCGGATTTTGAGCGGTCTCTACGGGATGCTGCGTCCGCTGGATCGGGTGCAGCCCTACCGGCTGGAGATGGGCTACCGCTTTGCGCCCGAGGGCGTGCGTTCGCTGCGAGAGTTTTGGAAAGCGCGGCTGACCGAGGCGCTGAGGCAGGAGTTGTCGGCGCAGGCCGAGCCGGTGGTGGTCAACCTCGCCTCCAAGGAATACAGCGACGCCATCGACCTCAAGGCGCTGCCGGGCAAGGTCATCACCCCCGTTTTCAAAGTAAAGCAAGGCAGCGACCCCGCCCGCCAAGTCGCCATCTACGCCAAACGCGGGCGCGGCGCCCTCGCGGGCTACCTCTGCCGCCAGCAGGCGGGCATCGCCCCGCTCACCGACTTCGCCGAAGACGGCTGGCGCTACCAACCCACCGACTCCACCGCCGCCGCACCCCTCTTCATCCGCGAGCTGTAACCCGTCCATTCGCGGGGATTGCCAAAGCCATCGAAAACATTTAGATTCTCAATATGAACTTCATGGTCACATTAGATCGGGATGAAGATGGCGTCTGGGTGGCGGAGTGCCCGTCGATCCCGGGTTGCGTCAGCCAAGGCGAAAATCGAGAACAAGCCTTGGCCAACATACAAGAGGCCATCGCCCTCTGCCTGGAAGTTCGATCCGAACGCGGCATGCCACTCACTATCGAAACCAAACAGGTTCAAGTTGCCCTCTGATGCCGTCGCTACCAAATTTAAGCGGTATAGCAGTCGTCAAGGCATTTGAGAAAGACGGATGGATTATCGTACGTCAGCGAGGCAGTCATATGGTAATGGTCAAAGAAGGCAGCATGGCAACGTTGTCGATTCCTAACCATAAAGAAGTTGCCAAAGGGACGCTGCGCAGCTTGATTCGCTCTTCCGGTTTAACAGTAGAAGACTTTGTCGAGTTAGCCCGTAAATAAGTACTGCTTTGGGTTTTACGCTCTGCGAGTGGTGTCCCGATCGCTCACGGATGTGCCAATTCCCTACTTGCTGCTGAGGCGTTCCATGAGTTTGTAGCTGCGCTGGAGCATGTCTTTGGGATCTTCGAGGATGCCAGCGGTCACGCGGCTGTTGTCGAAGATCTGCTCGGCCATGAGCTGGGCGGTTTCGGGGTCGCTGGTGCGCAGGGCGTTGAGGTTTTTGATGAGGGGGTGGCGCGGGTTGATCTGGAAGCTTACCGGCGGTTCGGGGAACTCCTGATCGGGGTTCATCTGCTTCATCAGGCGGCGCATGTGGGCGGTCATCATCTTGTCGGCGTTGAGGATGACGGCCGGGCTTTCCACCAGGCGGGTGCTGCTCTCGACCTTCGAGACCTTGCCTTCGCCAAGGGTGCTTTTCAGCCACTCGGAGAGCGCTTTTTGCTCGTCCTCTGTGAGCGCCTCGGTGGCGGATTCATCGATCGATTCCAGCTCGATCTCTTCGCTGTCGGCGCTGCGGATCGACTTCTCCTCGAACTGCCCGAGGTGGCTCATGACAAACTCGTCAATCGGCTCGTAGCAGTAGAGCACCTCGAGGTTGCGCGCCTTGAAGGCTTCGACGTAGGGGCCGGCCTCGATGGCGGCGCGGTTCTGGCCATAGACGTAGTAAATCTCCTTCTGCCCGTCCTTCATCCGCGTCAGGTAGTCCTCGAAGCCGGTCAGCTCGTTGGCTTCAAGCATGGAAGACTCGAAGCGCATGAGCTTGGCGAGGCCGTCGCGGTGGGTGAAGTCGCTGGTGACGCCCTCCTTAAGGAAGGTGCCCCAAGTGGTGTAGAATTTTTTGTAGTCCTCGGGCTTTTTCTTGGCGAGGTCGCCGAGGAACTTAAGAAAGCGCTTGGTGATGACCTGGCTGATCTTCTGGATCAGGGCGCTGTCCTGCATCCGCTCGCGCGAGATGTTGAGCGGGAGGTCGGCGCTGTCGATCACGCCCTTGAGGAAGCGCAGCCACTCGGGCAACAAGCCCTTGGGCTCGCTGTCGATCAGCACCTTGCGGCAGTGCAGCGCCACCGCGGGCTCCATCCGCCCAAAGCCAAAGCGCTCCTGATTCTGGGTCGGTACGAAGAGCAGGGCGTGCAGCGCGAGCGGCGCATCGGCGCTGAAGTGCATCCACTGCATCGGCTCGTCGAAGGCGTTGGCCTGAAACTTGTAAAACTCCTTGTATTCCTCGTCGCTGACCTCGCTTTTGTTCTTCATCCAGATGGCCTGGATGGTGTTGACCTTCTCCTCGTCGACCAGCACCGGGAACTGCACGAAGGCGCTGTAGCGCTTGACGATCCCCTTGATGCGGTCGGCCTTGGCGAAGTCCTTGTATTCGTCCTTGAGGTGGACGACGATCTTGCAGCCCCGGCGCTCGCCCTCGCTCGGCCCGATGGTGTAGGCGCCGCCTTCGCTGTTCCAGTGCTGCCCCTCGGCTTCCTTGCGCCACCTGCGGGTGAAGACCTCCACCTTGTCGGCCACCATGAAAGCCGAGTAAAATCCGACGCCGAATTGCCCAATTAGGTTCTCGTTATTCGCACCGCCTTCCTTGAGCGCCTGTATAAACGCCTTCGAGCCGGAGTGGGCGATGGTGCCGAGGTTCTCGACCAGCTCCTCGCGGGTCATGCCGATCCCGAAGTCCTGAATGGTAATGGTGCCGGCCTCCTCGTCGCCGCTCACCTTGATCTCCAGCGGCAGCGTGTCGTCGAACACCTCCTGCTCGGTGATCTGGGTGTGGCGCAGCTTTTCCAGGGCATCGGAGGCATTGGAAATCAGCTCGCGGATAAAGATCTCCTTATCCGTATAGAGCGAGTGCACGACGATATCGAGCACCTGCTTGACCTCGGCCTGGAACTCAAAAGTTTCGGGTTGTGCGGTTTCTGCCATAATGGGAACGGGTTAAAAGTAGAGTGAATGAAAAGTGAGCGCGCTATCATAGAGCGCAAGGCTCTATGGAAAACACCCAGCTCCAAGGTGCAAGTCCGAAATTGCACCGACGCGCGGCTCCGAGGCGCAGCGGCCAGATCGTGCATTTGGGCTTTAATTGGTCGCAAGTGAGCTGGTTTGCAGGCGCTCGATTGCCTTGGGGTCGCCCATGACGAGGAGGACGTCGCCGATTTCCATCAGCTCCTCGGGCGGAGGTGCGGTGATCTTGCGGTCGCCGCGCTGGATGCCCAACACGCTGATGCCGTGGCGCTTGCGCAGCTCGGCACCGGCCAGGGTCTCGCCCACCAGCGGCGAACCGTGCCCCACCAGCAGCTTTTGCACGTTGAAGGTCGCGCCCGCGTTGGGTCTGGACTCATCGTTGGGGTCGGCGGTGGCTTCGAGCAGGGCGGCGGCCTCGGCCATCTGGCTGGCTTCGCCGAAAAGGTAGAGGCGGTCGCCGGGGAAGAGCGGCGTGTTGGGGCTGGGGTCGTAGTGGACGATCTGCGAGCGGCTCAGGCCGACGATGTTCACGCCGGTGCGCTCGCGCAGGTCGAGGTCGGCGATGCGGTAGCCGGCGACGGCGGCATCCGGCGGCAGCTTGACCGTGCGCACGTGGACGGGCCAGGGGTATTTCTTGGCGATTTCGCGCATGGTGGCCTCGCGCCGCTCATCGGCCTTGCTGCGCACTTCCGCGTTGAGCGTGTCCATGAACATCCACTCCATCCGACTGTTGAAGCGGATCATCTGACGCCAGAAAACCACACCCAGCAGGGCGATTAGCGCGACAAAGACCACCAGCGTGGCACCCGTCGGGAAGTAGGGGGTCGCCGCCGCCAGGAAGACCGCGCCAAACGCCGCAAAGACGAGCACCTGCACCAGCACGCCCAGCACCCCGCGCAGCCGCCCTTGCCGGAAAGTCTGCCCGGCCGAGGCACTGAATGTGGCGTCCATCATCAGCATGACGATGGCGTTGAGGTTGCGAATCACCGCGATCAGTAACGGCAGCGAAACCACCGCCGTCAACGCCCAGACGCCCACCAGCATGAGGGTCGCATAAGCAGGGTCGGCTACGCGCTCCACTTGCTGTGCGCCGAAATAGGCGAGGATCACCACCCCGTTGATGAGGAAGAAATAGAAGATCACCTGCAAGACCGGACGGCGGATCAGCTTGACGAAGGCGTTGCGCCCGAGGCTCTCGGTGACGTTTTTTTGCAGGTTGCGGTAGAACTGCCCGGCCAGTTGCAGGGGTCGGGGCATCCGTGCGCTCATCCAGTCGTAAGCCGATTCGGAGCGCGTCATCAGAATGGGCGTCGAGAGTATGGAGAGCAGCGCCACGCCGACCGCGAAGGTCATCAGGCGGTCGTCCACCACGCCGAGCCGCTGTCCGAGCGCCGCGATGATAAAGCTGAACTCGCCGATCTGCGCCTTGGCCACTGCCGCGCAAAACGCAGGCTTCGAGGGCTGGCCGCTGAGATAGAGTCCAAACCAGCAGCTCGCGATCTTGCCGAGCACCACCAGCACGGCGAGAACGATAATCATCCCGACGTTATCGAGCAGCACCATTGGCTGCACCTTCATCCCGATCGCGACGAAAAACACCGCCCCGAAGACGTTCAGCATCGGCTCGGTGGTGTGCTCCAGTTCCTTGGCGATGCTGCACTGCGAGAGGATCGACCCCGCGAGAAAGGCTCCCAGCGCGACCGACAGGTCGACCTGCATGGCCAGCGCCGCCACGCCCAGCGTCATCGCCACCGCAAAGAGCGTTATGGTCTCCATGTTGCCGAACTTTTCGAGCGTGGCTAGCACACGCGGCGCGGCCAGCTTGCCGATTACAAACACACTGGTGACAAACACGCCCACCGCTAGAATGCTCAGCCAAACCGTGCCCGCCAGCAGCCGCCCCTCGACCGCCACACCCGACAAAATCACCAGCAGCAACACCGCCAGAATGTCCTCGCCTATCAAGATGCCCACCGCCAACTGCGCCCTCGGCATCTGCATTTCGTTGCGCGCCCGTAGCGCCGCCACCGTCACCATCGACGAGCTGATCGCCAGCAGCGCCCCAAGGAAGAGGCCGTTCAGCGAGCTCATCCCGAGGAAGCTGGCCGACTGCAAGCCCAGCACCATCATGAAGAGCGTCTGCAGGAGCAGCGCCATCCCCGCTGGCGCAAGGATCCGCTGCAGCCGCCCGATGTTGAACTGCAGCCCGAGGTAAAACACCAGGAAGATGACGCCCAGCTCGGCCAGCTCTTCGACCGTGTGCGCATCGCTGACCAGCCCGCCCGCGAAGAGGTTCGGCCCGATCAGCAAGCCCGCCAGAATATACCCGAGAATAATCGGCAGCCGCAGCCGCTGAAAAAGCAGCGCCACGCCCGCCGCCGCCACGACAACAATTCCCAGATCATCAATGATCGATTCTGTCACTGCTCAATAGCCTTACCGCACCCCGCAAAAAATGCAACGCTGCGGATGCCGAACGCACAGAATTGTTCAGCGCCAGCTCGATTCCTGACCGAGGTCAAGACCGCTGCTCTTGGCGAAGTCGAGGTTGCGCTCGACCAGTTCGCGACGCTGGGCGGCACAGGCGGCGCTGGTCAGCGGATCAGCGGGATTGTTGAAGGCGTAGTCGAGCAGGCGGGGCAGAGTGGTCGTCGCGACGTGCAGACGGGTATCGCTGGAGGCGTAATAGAGGAAGACCTCTTCGCCGCGCACCGCCAATCCGTTGGTAAACAGCACGTTCGACACGTCGCCAAAGCGCTCCTCGCCCACCGGAGCCAGCGTGTAACCGCCCGGCTCGGCAATCAGCTTCGAGGGGTCGTTCAGATCGGTGACGATGGTGTAGAGCACATAGCGCAGCCCCGCCGCACACTCGCGGACGCCGTGCGCGATGTGCACCCAGCCCTTGTCGGTCTTGATCGGCGGCGCTCCCGCCCCGTTCTTGACCTCCTTGATCGTGTGATAAATCCGCTTGTCGATGATCTGCTCCTCGCCGCAGACCGCCGGATTGATGCCTTCCGACAGCGCCCAGCCGATCCCGCCGCCGCTGCCCGCCGAGATAAATCCGTCCTGCGGGCGGGTATACCAGGCGTATTTGCCGTCGATAAATTCGGGGTGCAGCACTACGTTGCGCTGCTGGGGCGAGGGACTCTTGAAGTCGGGCAGGCGCTCCCACTTGCGCAGATCTTTCGTCCGCGCGATGCCGCATTGCGCCTCAGCCGACGACTGGTCGCTGGCGGGCGCGTTCTTGTCGCGGCGCTCGACGCAGAAGACGCCGTAAATCCAGCCGTCCTCGTGCTGGGTCAGGCGCATGTCATACATATTGGTCGCCGGGTTGTCACTCTCGGGGATCTCCAGCGGGCGGTCGTGGAAGCGGAAGTTGTCGATGCCGTTCTTGCTCTCGGCCAGACCGAAGAAGCTCTTGCGGTCGTCGCCCTCGACGCGGGGCACCAGATAAAAGGTGCCATCGAGATAGATCGCGCCGCTATTCATCACCGCGTTGGCACCGAGGCGCTCGATCAGAAAGGGGTTGGTCTTCGGGTTGACGTCGTAGCGCCAGTAAACCGGCACATGCTCGTGGGTCAGCACCGGATTTTCATAGCGCATGAAAACGCCATTGTAGTTCGCCTCGTCGGCGACATTGGGACGGGTGGTCAGCGCCTCGTGACGGCCAACCAGAGAACGGAGTCGAGCAGTGAAATCCATTCGTCTATCTCTTGAGACCGAGCCAGCCCGGCGCAAGCAAATTCACCCGCGCAGCCCGAAAATTTTCCGGTTACTTGCGCGGAGCCGGGCGATGGTTCCAGCGCACGCCGATGTCGTCCAGCTTTTCGCGCAGGGCGGGCGGGAGCTGCGCCCGGGCGGCTTCGATCGAATCCTCGCCCGCATCTCGAGCAGGCGGTTCGGGTTCCGGCTCGGATGGCGCTGAGGGGGCTTCCGCAGTGGGCGCTTCGTCGGGCGGCTCCCCATGCGACTCGGCTGCATACGAGTCCTGCTGGCGCGCTTCGGGCGCTACCGGAGCCGCTTCGGGCGCTGGCGCATTCGTCGCCGACTCAGCCGAACCCTCGTCAGGTGCTACTTTTTTTTTTACGCCATTCCCGGAATCTTCGGGAAGGCGCTCGGCGAGACCACTGACTTGCCGGATGAGCGAGTCAATCGCTCGCGCGCGGCTCTGCTCGGCGGCTCGCAGCAGCGTAACCTCAAAATTTACCTTGTCGCTCAGCCCCTTTTGCACCGCGCGCTCGCCCTGATGCAGGGCGTCGAGCATCCGCATGAGCGCCTCCGAGCTGAGATCGGGTGCCAGACGCTGCTGGCTGCCGCCCTCGCGAATGGCCTCGATCAGCTCGGCGCGGATGGCCGCCTGAAGATCACCTAACAGGCGATAGAGGTCGCGCCCCTCGCCCGCCACCTCATCGACCAGCCGCACAATCGCCGCGTAATCGACCTGCAAGAGCGCCGTCGCCATCGACTCGACCCGTTTCTGGCCGACCAGCCCGTAGACGTCGAGCACATCGGCCTCGCTGATCGACTCGCCGCAAAAGCTGATCATCTGGTCGAGGATCGAC
>CAYQTM010000056.1:0-8120 GCA_964420355.1 uncultured Opitutales bacterium | reverse complement strand
TCTTCGGCTTCTTGCGTCTCTTCGGCTTCTTGCGCCTCTTCGGCTTCCTCGGCGGGCAGGATCGTGAGAGTGTCGTTCGGCTCGGGCTGAACCTGCGGAGTGGGTGGCGGCGCCGGGGCGGTTCGAGAAGGTTGGCGGGGCTGGCGTGTTGGAGCCTGCGTCCCCACGCTCGTCGGCGTTGGCTCGGGTTCCACAGTCGGCTCGGGTTCTGGTTCCGGCTCAGGCGTGGGTGCCGTCGCGACCGGTTCCGGCTCAGGCTCCGGCTCTGGCGACGTCGGTTCGGATTCGGGTTCCGGCACGGGCTGGATACCCGTCACCTGATTGGTCGCCTGGGTCAAAGCCTCGCGCTGGCGCGTCACCTCATCCTGACTCTGTTGCCATTCGCGGTAGCCCTGCATCACGCCCGCCAGCGGACTCGCCCGCAGCGCCCCCGGAAACTCCTGCTCGGTCTGCTTGGCGATGATGCCCACGCGCGGCCAGTCCGGCTTGCGCGCGGCCAACTCCAGCAGCCCCAGATAGGCCTCCAGCCGCGTAAAATCCCCGCGCCGGGTCAGCTCAACCGTCCGCGTATACCAGGTCTCGGCCTGCGCGGCGTTCTCGGCCTGCTGAAAAAGCTGCCCGAGCGACACCGCCTGCTGAGCCGTGGGTGGCCGATCGGTGCGCCGAAAGCCCTGCAAGTAAGCATTGATCGCGGGCGTCGTCTGGTCGAGCGAGCGCCGGATCTCGGCAATCCGAAAATAAATCGAGGCCGGGGCATCGGGGTTGGCGATGGTATATTGCTCCAGATTGCGCAGCGATGAGTTGAGGTCGGGCACCTCCGCCCAGGCATCGGCCGCCGCTTTCAGCGCCTCCACCTGCTCGTCGTCGCGCTCGTAAGCATTCTCAAACGCAATCGCGGCCGCAAATGAATCGCCCAGCCGCGTGTAAGCGCGCCCCAGCTCCAACTGGATGGCAGCGCTGTCCGGGAAGGCCTCGTCCAGCTCCTGCAGCGTCTCGACCGCCGCCTGAGCCTCGCCGGCCTCCAGCTCTGTTCGCGCCTCCTCCAGGCCGCGTTCGAGGCGCGCCTCGGGCGAGCCGCAGCCTGCCCAAAAGAGGAGCAGGCCAGAAAAAAGTGCCAAAATGGATCGGGGTATCGGTTTGCGTGTCATCCGGCTAAGCATCATCGTATGAATTCGGCCGTCGTAGGTCTAATTGATAGGCTTTTCGCAAAAAAAGCGCCAACACTGACCACAACATCATGGATTGGAGAAATTTGCCAGCGGTAATTACGGTTTTTGTCGGGTTTTGCCTCAGCGCACCCGCCCAGACCCCTGACGCCGCCCCTGAACCCGCGCCGCCAGCGACCGGCCACGGTTACGCCATCCCGCAAAATGTGCTCTGGGAGGCAGCGCTGGGCGACTTCTCGGCGGAGGCCTACGCGGCGGCGGTCGAGGACGTTTTCCAGGCGGTCGAAGCCGAGGTCGACCAGCCGATCACGCCCGGCGAGCACCGCCGTGTGGGGCTCAAGGTTTACACCAACAGCGGATCCGGTCTGGCCACCCCGCGACCCCTCGTGCGCGCGGTGATCGAGGCGCTGCACCGGCGCGGCTACGCCCGCAGCGAAATTTTTCTGATCGACCAGCGCGAGCACCGCCTGCGCGCAGCGGGCTTTCTGCCGCAGCTCAGTCGGGGCGGCGACACCTTTCACGGCTCGCCCGTGCTCTGGCTCAACAGCGGAGATCACTACGACCCCGACTGGTTTTACGACAGCCCCCTGCCATCCTTCGGCACCGCCGCCCGCGACGCTCGCGAAGCCGACCTCCCCGGTGAAGATCCAAACGCGCACGTCGACCCGCCCGACCCCGACGACCGCAAGAGCTTCCTGCCCACGCCCCTCCTCTTCGACCTCGACTTCTGGATCAACCTGCCCGTCGCCACCGACCACCGCGCCACCGTCATCAACGGCGCGCTCGTCAATCCCACCCTCTGGAGTGTCAGCAACAACCGCCGCTTCTTCGTCAACCCCGCCACCGCGCCCGCCGCCGCCGTCGAGATCGCCGCCATCCCCGAATACCGCGAAAAGTGGCTCCTCCCCCTAATGGGCCTCGAACGCTACCAATTCATCGGCGGCCCCATCTTCAACTCCCTCTACACCCGCCCCGAACCCCTCCTCTGGGCGAGCAGCAACCCCGTCCTCCTCGACGCCCGCATCCTCGGGCACCTCAACCGCGCCCGCCGCGCCGAAGCCTTCGGCCCCCTCCCCGAAGCCCCGCCTCTCCTCCACTACGCCGAGCGCCTCAACCTCGGCCAAGCCCACCCACCCGACCTTCGCCTGGAACCGATCCCATCTCTGCCTCACCCTTAACTGGCCTCATCGGCTTCAGGAACCTTGCGCGGAGCCGGATCTTCAATCCCAAGCGCACCAAGCCGCTTCGAAGCTAATAATTCGAGTCTTCTCGCCAGAGTCAGTAATATTTTTCGAAGCCCTTTTGAAACGCTTCGCTCACTGATTATTCGAGCAAGGTTCGCGATCGTATTTGCGCGGCGTGCAATTCGGACATCTGGGTGCTTGCGGCTCTCATAAATATCTTCCGGAATGATCCTTTGGCGGTAAGACGCTGGTAAGTTTATCGGCGTTGCCGTCTTTAACTCTTTTTCGTTCAGCACGGCTCCCAGTGTGGAATCTTTGAGCACGCGCAGAAATACAGTATATTCTGCTTGGTCAAGGAGCGCTTTGATGGACGGAGTGTCGGATAAACTCGCTACTTGATCGTCGAGCGGCCAAATCTCTATTTCAGCCACTTCGAAGGGATCGAGTACATTCATGGCTACAGCATCTGTCCTCTGATTGGTCAGGTGACGCCCTATTCGCCCGCGAAGCCTCTCGTAAGTTTGGCCAACATAGATGGGCTCTCCGTCATAATCATAAAAAGCATATACCCCATGAGTCGCGCTCCCGATCTTTCTGCCCTTCTCGTCAGTGATATCGAAGAAAGCGCCAATGGCATCTCGAATTGCTGCCACTTCTTGAGGCAATTTCTCGCCTTTTACATTCTTAGCCATATGCAATTTGCTCTTCGCGCTGCTCCATCAACTCCTCCCAGAGTGGATTGAGATAATGTTGGGCAATCCACTCAACCACACTAACACAGACCGCATCCCCAAATCCAAATAGCGCTTTGTTTAATGCAAGATTGGTGTCTAAACGATACTCATCCGCTCCCATCAGTCGTGCACACTCGCGAGGCGTTAACAACCTGACGTCAAATCTACCTTTGCCTGCGACAAAAAGAATCTGACGACCGCTGCCACCGCGCGGAGTACGAAGGCACCCAGCAATGCCGTCGGTACGCAGTTCGGCCATTGATTTGCCATTTCGAACTCGTCTAAAAACGGTTCCATAAGCCATGGTTTCACCGGCAATCATGGCATCCGCAATAGCGCGGTGACGAGGACTCATCTGATTCAGTAGATAATCACAGCGCTCCCTATTCCACCAATATTTGGAATTCGGAGACAAGTTCTCTACGATATGCTCCAATCGAAGCGTCCGTGGCGGAAAATCAGGGAGGGGGCGAATGTTCCAATCAATATCCGGGTGCCAGAAAATAAAATCGGCAAGAGCCGCAGGACGGCATGGGCTCTGTAAAAAAGCCCGGCTTGGCTCTTGCAACATGAGTGGACGAGGCTCTCGTGTGCAAACAACAAATAGCCTTTGCCTGCTTTGGGGGACGAAGTGTGCCGCGTCGACAATGAAGGGATCGACCGTGTAACCTAATCCGTTCATTGCTGAGCACGCGGCCTCAAAGTCGTTACCACCATGCGATGTAAGAAATCCAGTAACATTTTCCAACAGAATTAGCAGTGGCCTCCGGCTACCCATGCTCCGGATAGAATCGATAAAACCCCAAAACGCGCCGGATCCGCTGCCTGCCAATCCGCGCCTCGCTCCCGCAAGCGATAGATCGGTACACGGAAAAGAGGCCGTCGCGAGCCCTACTGGCGGCACGCTTCTCGGGGGCAATTGATGTATATCGCCTAGAGCAAAATGGCATTGGCCATCATTAAAATGAAAGCGGTAAATCGATTCCTTGTCAGGGTCATTATCATTTGCCCAAACCGTGCTCCAGCCTGCTCGCTCCAAGCCCAATCGCATCAGCCCTATTCCTGCAAAAAATTCGGCTACTGTTTTTTGCGCTCTCATCGTGGACATGTATTCACTTGTTTTCATTCTTGTGCTCACTCTGCCGCAACCGCAAGCCATTATCCTGATGAATCGACCTTTTCTTTTTGGCATAAGCAAAATCGCATCGGTTACCGCGCGCGATTGGTCAGAAAATTCCTGCAAAACGGGCTTGCGTTGTGGTGGGTGGGGTTGCAGGATGGCTGACTTTTCCCATCTTGCGGCGGGATTGCATCGCGTCGCGTTTTCATCAATAACCAAACCAATAACCCTCAACCCTCCTGGCCGCTGGCTGAAGCCCGTTTTTCGCTGGGAGGCACAGATTCACTAGTATGAGCCAACTCATGGAAACACTGCTCGCCGAGAGCAGTCCCCGCACGTTCACCGAGGGTGCCATCATTAATGGCACCATTGTGGAAATCCGCCAAAACGAAGTCGTGGTCGACATCGACGCCAAATCCGAGGGCGTCATCCCCGCCCACGAATTTCCCGACGCCAACGAATTGCAGGTTGGCGAGGAGATCGAGGTCTTTCTCGAAAAAGTCGAGGACAAGGAGGGTCGCCCGGTCATCTCCTTCGACAAGGCGGAGCAGAAGAAGAACTGGGAGAACATTTTGAGCAACTGCGAAGAGGGCTCGATCATTCAGGGTCGGGTCAAGAGCAAGGTCAAGGGCGGCCTGATCGTTTCGATCGGGGTCGACTCCTTCCTGCCCGCCTCGCAGATCGACATTCAGCCGCCCAAGAATCTGGATCAATACGTTGGCCAGACTTATGACTTTAAGGTGCTGAAGATCAACACCGACCGCCGCAACGTGGTGGTCAGCCGCCGCGAGCTGATCGAAGAGCAGCGCATGGAGAAGCGCCGCAAGCTGCTGGAGGAGATCCAGCCCGGCGACACCCGTCAGGGCGTGGTCAAGAACATCACCGATTACGGTGCCTTTGTCGACCTCGACGGCCTCGACGGCCTCCTGCACATCACCGACATGAGCTGGGGTCGCATTTCGCATCCGAGCGAGATGCTGAAGACCGGCGAAGAGGTCAACGTGATGATCATCGAGGTCAACCGCGAGCGCGAGCGCGTTTCGCTCGGCCTCAAGCAACTCTCGGCCAACCCCTGGGAGAACATCGAGCGCAAATACCCCGTCGGCGGCAAGGTGCACGGGCGCGTGGTCAACCTCGTGCCCTACGGCGCTTTCATCGAGCTGGAGCAGGGCGTCGAGGGTCTGGTGCACGTCACCGAGCTTTCCTGGACGAAGCGTATCAGCAAGCCCGGCGAGGTGCTGCGCATCGGTCAGGAGATCGACGCGGTGGTGCTCGGCATCCAGAAGGAAGAACAGAAGATTTCGCTTGGCATCCGCCAGTTGGACGTCAACCCCTGGGACATGGCGCGCCACAACTACCCGGTCGGCGCCCGCGTGCGCGGTCAGGTGCGCAACCTCACCAGCTACGGCGCCTTCGTCGAGCTGGAGGAAGGCATCGACGGCATGGTGCACGTCTCCGACATGTCCTGGACGCGCAAGGTCAACCACCCCTCTGAGGTGGTTAATAAGGGCGACGAGGTCGACGCGCTCGTGCTCGATGTCGACGCCAACAACCAGCGCATCAGCCTCGGCATGAAGCAGGTGATGGAAGATCCCTGGGAAGAGATCGAGCGCTACTACAAGGTTGGCGACGTGGTCGGCGGCAAGGTCTCGAAGCTCACCAACTACGGTGCCTTCATCGAGCTGGAGCACGGGATCGACGGCCTGGTGCACATCAGCCAGCTCACCGAAGATCACGTGGAGAAGGTGCGCGACGTCGTCAATCAAGGCGACGAGATCACCGCCCGCGTAATCAAGATCGACCGCGACGAGCGCCGCATCGGCCTCTCGATCAAGGCCGCCAACTACGACGAGTCGCAGCTCGCAGCCGAGTCCAAGGCCTACGAGGCACTCTCCGGCGGCGAAGATCTCACCAACCTCGGCGACCTCCTCGACGAGGCCACCAAATAACCCGCGTTGCCAAACGCTTTCCAACCAAAGGCTCCGGCAAACCCGCCGGAGCCTTTGCGTATCCCACACCAATCTATGCCGCATTGACATCCCGGCGGCATCCTGAAAAAAACTACGAATCTCACCAATCCACGCGAATCCCTGAACGAGCCAAAGCGCCTAAGCCAGCGATTTTCTAGCTTTGGGTCTTCGGGTCTTTGCGTGAGACGATTTCCTCAAAAGGAGTTAACTTTGTCCAAGCAATACAGTATCGCAATAGTCGGCGCGACCGGTGCCGTCGGTCAGGAGCTGATCGGCCTGCTGGCCGCGCGCAAATTTCCAGTGTCGGAACTGCGCCCACTGGCCAGTGCCCGCTCGGCAGGCAAGCAGGTGGCCTTTGGCAGCGAGATGCTGACCATCGCCGAGACCTCGCTCGAAGCCATGCACGGCGCGGACATCGTCATCTTTGCCGCCAGCAGCGACATCTCGCTGGAACTGGCCAAACCCGCCGCCGCCCAGGGCTCGCTGGTGATCGACTGCAGCTCCGCCTATCGGATGGATGCCGACGTGCCGCTCATCATCCCCGAGATCAACGGCGACGTCTTCCCCACGCACCAGGGGTTGATCGCCAACCCCAACTGCACGGGCGCGGTCTCCATGATGGGGCTCTACCCGCTGCACCGCGCCTTTGGCCTCGAGCGCGTCATCGCGGCATCTTATCAGGCGGTCTCCGGCGGCGGCGCACCCGCGATGGCCGAGCTGGAAGCGCAGACCCGCGCCTGGGCAGGTGGCGAAACCCTTGCACCCCAGGCTTTTCCGCATCCCATCTGCTTCAACCTCATCCCGCGCATCGACACCGTCCGAGACAACGGCTACACCGGCGAAGAGCTGAAGATGGCCAACGAAATGCGCAAAATCATGCGCCTGTCCGAGCTCCGCGTCTCGGCCACCTGTGTGCGCGTGCCCGTCTTCCGCGCCCACTCCATCGCGCTGACCTGCGAGTTTGAGCAGCCGGTCGACCTCGCCGCCGCCCGCGACGCTATTGCCGATTTCCCCGGCGTCGAGCTGCGCGACGACCCGGCGCAGGACATCTACCCGATGCCCGCCGACTACTCGGGCAAGGAAGTCTGCGGCGTGGGACGCCTCCGCCGCGACACCGCCTTCGACAACGGCCTCAGCCTCTGGGCGGTCGGCGACCAGCTCTGGAAGGGTGCCGCCCTCAACGCCGTTCAGATCGCCGAGCTGGCCATCCGCCAATAGCCGCATCGCCGCGCGAATTACTGCTTAACATCGCCGCCATTTCCGTTTACAACCCGCTGATGGCTGATTCTTTTGTGCGCTGTCTGGTCACTGCCGGGCCCACCCGCGAGTATCTCGATCCCTTTCGCTTCCTCTCCAATCCCTCCTCGGGCAAGATGGGGTTTGCGCTGGCCGAGGCTGCTGCGGCGCTGGGCTGGACGGTCGATTGCGTGGCCGGGTCGGGCACCGTGCCTGAGCCGGACAACCCGGACATCATCGTTTATCCGGTCGAGACCAGCGAGGAGATGTATCATCAGGTGGATGCGCTCTACGATGCCTCCGACGTGCTGATTATGGCGGCGGCGGTGAGCGACTTTCGCCCGGTGCGCAAGTCGCCCAAGAAGCTGAAAAAGGCGGAGACCAGCCTGACCCTCGAGCTGGAACCCACCATCGACATCCTCGCCACCATGACCGAACGGCGGCGGCGCGACCAGATCGTGATGGGCTTTGCCGCCGAGACGCACGACCTCGCGGCCTACGCGCGGCGCAAGCTGGCCGAAAAGCGCTGCGACTTCATCGCGGCCAACCAGATCGGCCAGCCCGGCAGCGGCTTCGGCTCGGAGGAGAACACCATCACCCTCTTCGACCGCGACGGCGACGAGCGCCACCTCGGCCCCGACACCAAGGCCGCCCTCGCCCGACGCCTGATCGAGATCGTCAGCGAGGAGCTGGCGGCGCGCCGAGCCTGA
>CAYQTM010000055.1:0-8145 GCA_964420355.1 uncultured Opitutales bacterium | reverse complement strand
CCGGCGGACCGCGCTCCGGTTAGTCCTGGCGCGTAAGTGCGTTGGCGTGACACTTTAGCCCGGCGGCGGCGTCGCCATAGACCCGCCAGCGTCCGCCCTCCAGCATCACTGGCTGAGCATCGCCCAGCAGTATGCCATACTTGCGCCGCATCTGCGCCAGCGTCTTGCGCAGCAGCCCCGACTGCGCGAATGGCCCAAAATACTGCGCCCCGTCCTCGATCCGCACCCGCGCCAGCCGAAAGCGCGGCAGGGTTTGCGTCATGTCGACCTTGACCAACAGGAAGCGCTTGTCGTCGGTGAAATCCGTGTTGTAGCGCGGACGATACTGCTTGATCAGCCGCCCCTCCAGCAGCAGCGCCTCGGCCTCCGAGCGCACCTCGATGATGTCGAAATCGTGGATCAGCGGGATCATCGTCCTAATCTTGGGCTGGGCGATGGTGAAGCGCCGCGAGGCCTGAAAATAGCTCGACACCCGCTTGCGCAAATCCTTCGCCTTGCCCACATAAATCACCGTCCCGATGCGGTCTTTCATCAGGTAAACGCCGGGTCCGTGCGGCGTGCGGCGGACTTTTTCCTTCAGATTTTGCTGGGCGGCGGATGACATTTTAGGAAAGTCGACTTAGCTTGCCCTTCAGTAGCCCTGAACCCAAGCCATGTCAGCACAAGGAGATAAGGAAGCAAAGCAGCTCGATTTAATCAATATCGGGGATGAATTGTTGATCGGTATTCGCGAGAACGGGCACCTCTGCTATCTGGGAGACATGCTGGCGCGGCACGGGGTGGATCTGCGGCGCGACTGGGTGGTGCGGGATAAGGTCGAGGATATTGTGCGCACCTTTAAAGTCGCCTGGGAGGAGTCGGACATCGTGCTGACCACCGGCGGACTGGGGCCGACCTCCGACGACATGACCCGCGAGGCGCTGGCCGAAGCGCTGGGGCTCCGGCTGGTGCACTCCGAAGAGGTGGAAACGGCGCTGCGGGCGCGGTTCCTGCGAATGGGGCGCGAGATGACGGATAATAATCTGCGACAGTGCCAGATATTTGCCGGTTCCGAGGCAATTCGTAATGATTTCGGCACGGCACCGGGGATTTTTCTCAAAAAGGACGGCAAGATTTTGATCATGCTGCCCGGGCCGACCCACGAGCTGAAGCCCATGTTTGAGCGCCGAGTGCTGCCGCGCCTGGAGGAGGAAGGGCTGGCGACGGCCAAGGAGGCTTTCCTGCAACTGCGCACCTGCGGGATCGGCGAGTCGCTCCTGGATCAAATGATGGAGCCGATCATCGAGGAGAACGAAGACCTCGGGGTGGCCTACTGCGCGCATCAGGGGCTGGTCGACCTGCGGCTGAGCGCGGGCGCGCCGAGCATGACCCCCGAGCGGGTGAGGCTGATCGGCGAGCAGGCGGCGAAGATGCTGGGGGAGGATTTTGTAGGGTTTGGCGACATCACGCTGGCGCAGATCATCTACGACACCCTGCGCAAGCACGAAAAGACGCTCGCCGTCGCCGAGTCCTGCACCGGTGGTCTTCTCTCGAACGCCTTCACCGACGTGCCGGGTTCGTCGAAGGTCTTCGACGGCAGCGTGGTCTGTTACACCAACGACGCCAAGGTACAGATGCTCGACGTGCCCGAGTGCATCCTGCGCCAGCACGGAGCGGTCAGCGCCGAGAGCGCCCTCGCGATGGCCACCGGTGCCGCCGAGCGCTTTTCGTCCGATTACGGCCTGAGCGTGACCGGCTTTGCCGGGCCGGGCGGCGGCACGACCGAGAACCCCGTCGGCACGATTTTCATCGGCTATTACTCACCTGCGGGCGCCTGGTCGCGCCGTTTCGTCTATCCCGGCGAACGTCTGGCCGTTAAGCAACGCGCGGTCAATACCGCCCTCGACTTCATGCGCCGCAAGCTCGTCAAATACCGCGTCGAAGACTTCATCGCCTCCCTCCGCCAATAGTCAGCTTACTGCGGTGCCAACGCCGCAACCGCAAAACAGCTCGATTACCGACAAGCCATTGCTCGGCGAGCGCAGCACCCAAACCACCCGAACTGCTCTCGCCCCTGGCGCGATCCTTCATCTCTCTGGGGCTCCTCCAGATCAAACTTCCGCCCATTTTTTGTTTGCAAGTTTGTGGCGATTTGCAGCTTGCGAAGATGGGCAGGCTCTATACCGCTAGCAATATCCACCTCGTTTGCAAACGTAAACTGCGCGAGTCAACCGAGCACCTCAGGCGCGCAATGCTTCTTGAGCAGCTTGGCGCATGAGTTCGGCGGAGGTGTCGAGGTCTGTCCAGAGGTCGAGGGCGAATTTGCCTTGGTAGATGAGCATGTCGAGGCCGTTGACTGCGGGTTGGTCGAGGGATTGGGCAGCGCGCATGAGTGGAGTGATTGGGGGATTGTAAATCATGTCGAAGAGCGCGAATGGTATTTTGAGTAGCGAGAGATCGACAGGTGGTAGGTCTTCGGATTTCAGGCCAGCGGCAGTGGCGTTGATGATGAGGAGCGGATCTGCGGTTTTGTTGAGTAGCGTGGCGGTCTGCGGCCATGCGTCGAAGCAGAAGCTGTGGAGTTGACTGGATTCCGCGATGGGCTTGAGCCGGACTATGAGGGCGTCGAGGCGTTCCGGGCTGCGGTTGCCAAGCCAGAGTTGGGCGCAGGCGCGATTGAGGCATTGGACGGCAGCGGCGCGGGCGGCTCCACCGGCACCCAGCAGCACGATGCGCTGCCCGGTCAGTTCTATCCCGAGCGCTTCCAGGATGGCGGTGTCCATCCCATCGCCATCGGTATTGAAGCCGAGAAAACGATGCCCCTCCCGCAGCAGCGTGTTGACCGCGCCCATCTGCTGCGCGTCTGGGTGCGGCTCCACCCATTTGGTAAGCGAGAGCACATCGACTTTGTGCGGGATGGTGAGGTTGATTCCTTGAAAACCTTTGATATACAGCAAAGGCAGCGCCCCGGGCAGGCGCTCGGGTGGCACTTCGATGCGCAGGTAACGCCAGTTGGCAAAGCTCGGGTCGACTTGCGCCAGCTCATGCAGCGCGGCGTGGTGCATCTGCGGGCTGATCGAGTGTCGGATGGGATGACCGAGCACGGCGAGCAGCTTGACCCCGCGCGGCGGCGTCCACCGCACGATTTCGTCGAGCGTCCAGGTGCGGCTGTTGGCCTCAGCTATGCTCGGGCAGCCGGAAGGCGTTGACGAACTGGCTGAAGAGTCGGGCGGAGTCGGATTGCTGCTCATGGGCGAAAGCATGCACCAGATTGCGGCAACAGCGCAAGAGCACGTCGCGGGTAGGGCAGGGCGCCAGATAATTGATTTCCTCGGCGTGGCGCATCCCGCCCAGCAACTGCTCGCGCACGTCGTCGGCGGTGCGGATGAGTCCGCGCTCGAAGGGGTCGATGTAGAACGGCTCGCGCGTCAAGAAGCAGCCGACCAGAAAGCGCCCCGGCGCGCCCACCGGCTCGAGGTTCAGGCCGCAGCGCTGCGCCACCAGTATATAAATGATGCAAAGCGAGATGGGGATGCCGCGTCGCCGCTCGATCACGCGGTGCAAAAAGCTGTTGTCGGGGTCGAAGAAGTGCTCACTGTTGCCGCGAAAGCCATACTCGTGCAGCAGTACGCGCGAGATCACTTTAACCTGCTCGAAAACCGATGAGGGCTGCACCATCAGTTGCTTGCAGCGCAGCGCCACCTCGTCCAGAAACTGGCAGACCTGCTCGGCTCTTGTATCGGGATAGACCACCCGCTCCATCAGAATGCACCCCGTCTCCAGCTCGAAGGCACCGGACTCGATGAACGCCTGAAAGCGCTCGGCGGTGTCGTCGATCCCCAGCGCCTCCATCACCTCGACCGCCCGCTGCGCCAGCGCCCGGCAGGGATCGCGGCTCAGCGCCTTGAGCAGCGCCACCCCCTGCGCCCCCATCCGCTCAAACTCCGAAAGCAACGCCTCCTGCACCACCTCGGAGTCGTCCTCCAGAAGCGTCTTCAATGCGTTTTCGCGAGCTGGGCTGAGCATGGCTTTACTCACAATTCGGATAAAATGCGTCTCGCTGTCGATGGCAACGCTATCCGAACAGAATTTCGCGAGTATTTCCTCTGCTTTTAGCAAGCATAGCCTTGATTAAGCAGCGCTTGCCCAGATTGGCCGCATTTTTGCGTTCCGAGGGGTTGTCTCGGCGTGGCGGAAGCCGTTATAAATGCCGAAACCCTACACTCGCACTCGAATGAATCGCTATCTTGTTATTATCTCAGGCGGACGCGGCGAACGCTTCTGGCCCGTCAGCCGTCTTACCCGTCCCAAACAGCTCCTGCCCATTGTGGGCGACACGCCGATGCTGGCGCAGACCCTTGAGAGGGTAGGGGATTTGGTGCCGCCGGAAAATATTTTTATTATTACGAACATCGAGCAGCGCGACGCCTGCATCGAGGTCGCCCCGCAGGTGCCTGCCGAGCAGATCGTGGGCGAGCCGATGGGGCGCGATACGGCGGCGGCGGTGGCGCTGGCGGCGCTGCTGGTCGAGCGGAAGGATCCGCAGGGCGTGTTTTCGGTGCTGCCTGCCGATGCGGTGATCCATGATGCGCCGGGGTTTCGTGGCGTGCTGAGTGCCGCTTACGCCGAGGCCGCTCAGGAAGATGTGCTCGTGACAATCGGCATTCAGCCCGATAATCCGGCGACCGGCTATGGCTACTTGCAGCGCGGCGAGCAAGCCGCCGAGGCCGAGGGGCAGCCGGTCTATAAGGTCAAACGCTTCGTGGAAAAGCCGGATCTGCCGACCGCCGAGGAATATCTGGCCAGCGGCGATTACTTTTGGAACGCCGGGATGTTTGTCTGGAGCGTGCCGAGTCTGAGCAAGGCGCTTGGGGAGCACGTGCCGGGGCTGTTGGCGGCGGTCAAGGCCATCGGGGCTGATCTCGACAGCGGCACGCCACTCGACGAGGCGCTCGCGGGGCACTATCCGGGGCTGGAAAAGATTTCGATCGACTACGCACTGATGGAAAAGGCCGACAACGTGGTCTGCCTGCAATCGGCTTTCGATTGGGATGATGTGGGCGAATGGCCGGCGCTCGCCCGCCATTACCCCGCCGACGCCGAGGGCAACGTCATTCGCGGCGACGCCGAGCTGGCCGAGAGTAGCGGCAACATCGTCGTCTCCCAAGGCGGCCACCTGACCGCACTGCTGGGAGTGGAAGATCTCATCGTCGTCCACAGCAAGGGCGCCACCCTCATCTGCCACAAGTCCAAGGCTCAGGATATCAAAAAACTGGTCAAAGAAGTCACCGCCAAACGCGAAGACCTTGCCTGATTCATATTCGACCACCGATGTGCACCAATGGGCACCGATAAAGCAGAGCCACTCTACAAGGCAGAATCACAGCAGATCGTCGGGTCGGCGATGGAAGTGCTCAATGGGATTGGGCATGGATTCCACAAAAAGCCGTATGAAAACGCGCTTGTTGTGGAATTTCGTTTGCGGGGTATCCCGTGCTGGCAGCAACGGCGCTACGAGATCTATTACAAAACAGAGAAAGTCGGCGACTATGTCCCCGACCTCATCGCCTATGAGAAGATTGTCGTCGATGCCAAGACGATCGATAAGATCACCGATCAGGAGATAGGAATGATGATCAACTATTTGAAGATTAGCGGACTGCGTTTGGGTTACATCCTCAATTTCAAACGCCCAAAACTAGAGTGGAAGCGCGTGATTTTATGAAGCATCAGAGTCCATACGTGTCTATCAGAGGTGAGACGAGCGAAAAGGGCTTGAGTTCTCTGGCACATGCGCCAGATTTACCGCATGTCGATTGAGGCTTATCTCCCGATTTTGATTCAAGTGCTGCTCGCGGTGGCAATTGGCGCGTCGATCATTATTGCCAACCGCATCTTTGGCCAACGCGCCGCCGGCAATCCGACCAAGGACTCTGCCTACGAGTGTGGCTTGCCGATGGCCGGCCCTTCGCACACCCGTTTTTCGGTCAAGTTCTACGTCACGGCGATGCTCTTCATCCTCTTCGACATCGAGACGGTTTTTCTCATTCCCTGGGTGCTCGTTTATCGCGATTTTCTCGCCGTCGGCATCCCCATTCTGCTGCCTGCCCTCTTTTTTATCGGCGTGCTCGTAATCGGCCTGATCTACGAGCTGAAAAAGGGTGCCCTCGAGTGGGAGAAGTAAGGCCGCGCAAATGCGCCGCGCTTTCAGGCTTTTCCGAGCACCTTGAGCAGGCGCTCGGGTTGGACGCGCCCGAGCAGCAGATCGCGGAAGGCGATACAGTTGCCCAGCAGGCGCCCCCTGCGGTCGCAGTTCGTGCTCTTGTCGCGCTTGGGAAAGCAGGTGAAAAGCAGGTTGGCCAGCGGCACGCGCACCAGACGCTCGTAGTAGGTCGGCCAGAAGGGAAAGCCAATCCCCTTGTGCGCGTAGTAGATGAAGTTGATGATCTGCGCGTAGCCGACCCCCTTCTCGGTCACGCGCCCGGATGAGGCCGCCAGATGTATAATAATGCAGCGCGCCGAGCCGCCAATCCTGCCGAAACGGCGCAACCGAAACCCAATCTCGGTGTCCTCACCGATCGCGTAAAGCGGCAGGCGCTCATCGAAGGGCTCGGCCACCACAGCGGCGCGGCGGATGTTCATCGTGCAACCATACAGCCCCGCCCAGTCCTTGCGCAGGGGCGACCAGTCGGGCATCCCATGGACGATCTCCTCCGATTCCAATTTACGGCAGGCCTCTTCATAACTCAAGCCGCCATTGGCGACCACCCGTCCGGAAAAAGCCGCCAGCTCAAGGTTGCGCTCAAGGATTTCGCTCACCTCGCGAAAGTAATCGTCGTGCACCAGCGAGTCGTCGTCGATAAAAATCACCTTGGTCACCTCAGGCGCGAGCTGCCCCACGCCATAATTTCGCTGCACCGGCAAGCCCGGGCGTGGACTGCACACCTGCACCACCTCGGCCGCGCCCTCTGGCGGCTCGGCGGCCAGATCGTCCTCCCCGGTGCCTACCACTACAATCTGGCGAGGCACGGTGCGCCGCCCCTGCGTCCAGCGCAGGGTATCCGCCAAAATAGCCGCCCGCCCCTTGGTGGCGATAACCAGCCCGACATCGGGGATAACCTGTGGCGACGCGTTCAAATCAAAAAAGATAGCTACTTCACTGAACGGCGCAGCCTGACTTCAATTTAGCGAATCGAGCCGACAAATTATCGCGACCGTCGACTGATCTTCTTTATCGCCCATTAAAAGTGGTGGCAGAGGGCGGATTTGAACCGCCGACCAAAGGCTTATGAGTCCTCTGCTCTACCCCTGAGCTACTCTGCCATGTCACGGGGAAACCCATATAATCGACAGATTCACCCACCAGGTCAAGGCTAGTTTTGGTGCAAAAATTTGGCGTTTGGCGTTTTAGCGGGTGCCCGTATCGGGTTGACGCGTGGCTTGGTTTGGGCAAGATGGTCAACACATCTCAAACGGAAGCAGCAATGAATTTTCTACTGATTGGACGTGATGGAGAGGATGCCGAGGCACCGGCGCGGCGGCAGGCGGCTCGGGAGGCGCATCTGGCCAAGGCCGCCGAGATGCAGGCTGCGGGGCAGTTGCTCTATGCGGTGGCGATGAAGACCGAGGCGGGCGCTATGATCGGCTCGACCATGGTCTATGAGGCACCAAATCGCGAGACGCTCGATGCCTGGCTACGCGAGGAGCCGTATATCACCGGCGATGTGTGGCGTGAGATCGAGATTCACCCCGCCGGGGTGCCGCCGCTCTTTCAGTCCAATGGCTAGCCAATGCCCGCGCCCGGTCTGCACGTCTTTTCCAGCAACCGCAGCGAGCGCCTCGCCGATGCCCTCGCCGAGCGGCTGGCCGAGCCGCTGAGCAACCCGCTGGCGACGGAAGTGGTGGCAGTGCCCAATCCCGGGCTGGGGCGCTGGCTGACCTTTGCGCTGGCCGAGCGGCTGGGCGGGTCGATGAATCTGCGCTTCCCGTTTTTGGGCGGGCTGATCGACGAGCTGCTGGCGCAGGAGCCGGGTGATGGGTCGCGGGCGAGCTTGGTGTGGCTAATTTTCGAGCAGTTGGGCGCGATTCCAGAGGGCGGTGACTTTGCGGCGCTGAGGCGCTACCTGCACGAGGCCGATCCGCTGCGGCGCTGGCAATTGGCGCGGC
>CAYQTM010000054.1:0-8223 GCA_964420355.1 uncultured Opitutales bacterium | reverse complement strand
CGGCAACCGGCGGCGGGATTTGGTCGATGCAGACCGGGGGATCTGGACGGAGGAGTTCAACCAGGATCGGATCGACACGCTGATCGAAGGCGTGCAGCTCGAAAAGGAGTTCATCGACGACTGCCTGCCGGTCAACTCGCTCGGCCTCAGCGCCGACGAATTCAAGACCTACATCGACTACATCGCCGACCGCCGCCTCGACGGGGTGGGTCTGCCGCCGCAAAACCCGGGCATCCAGAACCCCTTCCCATGGCTGGCCGAAATGATGGACATCGGCAAGGAGCAAAACTTCTTTGAAGGCCGCGTCACCGAATACAAAAAAGCCAGCGCCCTCGAAACCGGCGACGACGACGACCTGTAATCAGGGACTGAAAAGCGTCCCATAGCTGGCCATCGCCAGCAGAGCGACCAGCCCGCCCGCGAGCACCGACAGCATGGTGCCGATCAGAAAGTATTCCGCGAAGTCGCTCTCTTTGAGCTTCTCGAAGCGCGCCAGCCCCTTGGCAGCGATCACGAAGCCGAGCACCGTGTATTGCTGAGAGACGACCGCCGCCATCACAAAGATACGCTCCAGAATGCCAATGATGCGACCGCGCTGCGACTCTTCCATCAAGGGCTTGCGCTCCAGCGAGAGCAGCACCGCACGCACCACGCGATTGCTCTCGTTGGCGCCGAGGAATACCCAGAACAGACCGACCAGAGGCAGGCTTGGTAACGGTGAGAGCAAATCGGCCAGCGGCGAAGGCTGGAGCAGGCCAGCCAGTTGGTAAAGGCCGAATAGCGTGATGAGGAGCACGCCGAGGTGCCAGAGATTCTTCTCGCGCCCCTTGGCCGAGGCGTCGCAGAGGAGCTTGGTTGCGTAGTTCGAGGCGAAGAGCAGGACGAGGGCGATCAGCCACACCAAGCCGGGCATGAAGAAAAGCAGCGGGAGTGTCTCGACCACCAGCTTTCGCAACAGACGTAGCCATGGCATGGCGCGGCCTTCGCGCAGATAAAGGGCTCGGCCAAACAGGGGAAAGAGGCAGATGAGCAGCTCAGCCATCTTGGCTCAGCATGGCGTCGATGGCCGCTTCGGCAAGCTTGAAACCCCGGCAGAGGGTCTGGAGCGCGCCGCGCTCGATCGATCCGGAAACGGTGCCCTCGGACAGCCCAAGCTCGGCGGCGATCTCCCGCCCCGAGCAGCCGGCGAGCAGGCGACGGGCGATCTGGATGCGGGTGACCGAGCGGCTGTTTTCGAGATTGTGCCAGGCGAGGGAGGCGAATGTGTTGAGCCAGTCAGCGGGCGCGCTGCAGGCCAGATGCACGCGCTCGCCGCTGCGCTTGAGGGCGTCGATGGCCTCCCGCGCCTTGTAAAAGGCCTCGCCATCCATCTCGAGCGCCGCCTTGCGATTGATGGGGGTCGATATCTCGCCCACACCCAGCCCGATGCGGAAGCACTCCGGATACAGCATTTCCTGAATGCGCAGGCAGTCGCCGAAAAGCCCTGTCCCCCGGGAAAGCACCGCCTGAAACTCGTCGCCGAGCGTGATGGTGTAGGGCGACAGCAGGCGCTTCTCGGCTCGGGCGACCTTGCTGGCAGCGGTGCAGGCTTTTTTGAGCTGGGTCTGCAAGGCCGCCCGCTCGGCAGCCTCCCGAGACCCAACTAAGTCGCCAATCAACACCAAGCGCAATCGCATACCCCTACCCTAACCATAAAAACTTCGTGTTCAACGCGAATTTTCCAATAATTCGTGTTTAGCACGAAGTTTTCAATAATTCGTGTTAAGCACGAAGTTTTCGATAATTCGCGTTAAGCGCGAAGTTTTGGGCAAATCGCACATAGAACCGCGAACTTCGGGCGGAGGGCTCCCGCAGGAGTTGATCGATGCCCGGTTGCTGCTCGCCATCGGCTGAGCCACGCAAACGCCTTCACCGCTTCAATCTGCGGTCGAGGATGGTTTTCGTGGGCTTGCCGATGCGCAGCTCGCCAAAGCGCGGGTGCCGCGGGTCGAGCAGGTAGTTCTTTTCCTCGGGGACGATCGCGCTCGGGACGCAGAGCACCGGATAATCTTTGTCGGAGCGCAACCAGCGGTCGCCCAAGTGCCGGGCACCCGGCGAGTGGGGCTGCGTCCGCCAGTCGGATGGGACATCCTTTTGCGGCAGATGCTCGATCAGATTGTCCGGGATGTCGGCAGAGATGAGCGCATAAGCGGGCAGCAGGCCGGACGCGTGCACCAGAAGCTCCAGGATCGCCAGAGCACGCGACTCGGCCGCATAGACAGCGGGCACGCCCATAGAGTTCCAGCGTCCGCCATAGCGCTCCGCTCCCTCGCCATTGAATGCGCTGTTGGCGTAGCGCGTTTTGACGATCCGCCAGACTACCATGGCTTCGTTTAGAAAACGCCGTGCTCGAGCCGCCCCAGAAGGTCTTCCACCTCACGCGCGCCGATCTCCGTGTCCGCATAGCTCAGCGGGGTCGCACCGCCAAAGGCAATCTGCGGGGATTGGAACCAGAGCCGCGCCTGTTCCTCGTCTTCAAACACCTCGCTGGCACGCCCCAGCAGGCGGGCAAGCCGAATTACCCGCTCGGACTCCGGCGGCTCCAGATGCCCTTGAATCTTGCGGCGGTGCAGGGTCGATCTGGAAAGGCCGACATGGGGTGCCATCCGCTCCATGCTCAGGCCAAAGTTCTCGCAAAGCTGTTGCAACTCGCCGATTACCAGACCCTTGCGAACCTGAGAAATAAGCTGCTCGGCATTCAGCGGCTTTGCGCGCCTCCGAATGCTTTTCCGCACTACAGATTTGCTCAGAGGCTTACGGTATAAAGTTTCTTGTGGCATGGCGTTCCTTTTGAAGCATCCAACTGTTTCAATTGAACCCCAAACTCCCCTCCCCGTCAACTCTTTTCCTCTTTTCTCTCAACTTTTGGATAAGCATATCGCGAGCTGCCGCTACTTCTTGAGTGCTTCTTTGAGTGCCCAGCTGAGTTGCTGGATGTTGTAGGGTTTGAGGACGCTGCCGTTGAAGCCGTAGTCTTTGGCGCGGAGAATGACGGGGTCATTGGAGTAGCCGCTGGAGACGACGATGCGGGCTTGGGGATCGACTTCGCGGATGAGCTGGAGGCACTTGAGACCGCCGGCACCGCCGGGCACGGTGAGGTCGACGAGGACGATGTCGTAGGGCAGGCCAGTGTCGCGTGCCAGCTGGTATTTTTCGAGCGCCTGCTGCCCGTTGTCGGCAAAGCCGACCTCGTAGCCGAGGTGGGTGAGCATGTCGCCGGCGATCTGCTGCACCATGGCCTCGTCGTCCATCACGAGGACGCGCCCGCGCCCCTTGGCGATGCGCGCTTCCACGCTCTTGCGGGTGCGGCGCGCACCGGGGATGGCGGGCAGGAAGAGGGTAAAAGTCGCGCCTTTACCGGGGGTCGACTCGACATCAATGCAGCCCTCGTGACGCCGCACGATGGAAAACACCGTGGCGAGGCCGAGGCCGTTGCCGGTCTCCTTGGTCGTGAAATAGGGGTCGAAGATGCGCCCAAGATGGCCGGGGTCGATGCCGGTGCCTTGGTCGCTGATCGTGATCTTGACGTAGTTCCCGCCGCTGAGCGGCAGGCTGTCCTCGGTTTCGCAGCGCTGGTTTTCCGCCGCGATGGTGATCTCGCCGCCTTCGGGCATGGCCTGAATGGCGTTGATCATCAGGTTTTGGAACACCTGACTGATCTGGCCGGGGTCGACCTCGGCCACCCAGAGGTCATCAGTCGCCGCAAAAGTAAAGGTGCAGTTGGAACCGCTGAGCATGAAGCGCGCGCACTCCTGAATCAGCTCTTCGAGCGCCACCCGCGACTTGCTGGGCGCGCTGCCCTGGGCAAAGCTGAGGAGCTGCTGGGTGAGGTCGCGGGCACGATTGGCGGCCTTTTCCGCCGATTTCAGGATGCTGTCGAGCCGCTTTTCGTAGCCGGCACACTGGCGCGCGAGCGAGATGTTGCCGAGGATGCCGGTGAGGATGTTATTAAAGTCATGCGCCACGCCGCCCGCGAGCAGGCTGATCGACTCCAGCCGCTGGCTTTTGATCAGCTCCTTCTCGCCGGGCACCCTTTGGCTGATATCGTCGAATACGGCCACCGCACCCACCACGTCGCTGCGCGGCCCGAAGATCGGCGCGGTGCGCAGTCGCAGGCGCTTGTGCTGGCCGCTGCGGGTGATGAGCACCATCTGCTCGCTCTCGCCATCGGCGACCCCGGTCTTGATGACGCGCTGGAGCGGCTCGTCGTCACACTCCTCGTCGTCCTCGTAGCAGAGGGGGAAAATCTCGCGCCCGGGCTTGCCGCGCGCCTCGCTTTCGCGCCAGCCGGTGATCTGCTCGGCGCGGCGGTTGAGCCGCTGCACCGCGCCCTCGGCATCGACGAAGAGCGCGCCCTCATCCATCGTCCGCAGCAGGCCGCTGAACCGCTCCTGCTCGAGCAGCAGCGCGCGCTGCGCCTCGATCCGCGGCTGCTCGTCGCGCAGGTAGCAGAGCCAGAGGTTGGCCTCGGCGTCGACCGGGTCGAGCGTCAGTTGCAGCATCCGCGAGCGCGCATCCGGCGAGCTGAGCACTATTTCACTGCGCCCGAAGACGCCCGAGCGCACCTGCTCGCGCAGCTCCTCGATGATGCGCGGGTGGGTCTCCTCGGTCAGCAGGCTGAAGAGCGACACCCCTTCGAGGTCGGCCTCGGGACGACCCGCCTGCTTGCCGGCGGCGTGGTTCGCCCAGACGATTTTCAGCCGCCCCTCGGGGCTGCGCTCGGCGGCCAGCACCGGCTCATGCGCGCGCTGGGACAGGTATTCTAGCAGGTGCGCGACATGAGGCTCCCAGAGACGAGCCAGTTTTTCAGCGCGCGTATCCATCGGTCAATCGGTGAGTTATCGCCCTCCGGCTATTAGCAAAATCTTTCGTGTGACTACACATTATTAACGCTGCCGATTGTTCACCAATCGCCGCCCAATGCAACGGCTTTTCCTCGACCTCGCACAAATTTTTAGCAATCTTTCAAAAATAAGGAGAGCAAACCGCAGGCAAAAAGTTCCTTAATCAAGAAATCATCCTGCCGTAACCTCTTGCAACCCTGCCCGTTCCACGAAATCCTCCAATCGAGGGTTGACCCTGCGGCATTCCTGCCTCATTTCAAAGGTTTCCGCTCTGGCGGCTCCATGCTGAAAATCTCATGCTGACGCGCTCCCGCATTGCCCAACTCACCAGCCTCGGGCTGATCGCCACCCCTGCACTTCAGGCAGCCGAAGGGGGCGTCAGCCCCTACCCATACAAACTCACCGAAGTCTTCGGCCTCCCGATTACCAACTCAATGGTCACGACCTGGGTGATTTCCCTGCTGCTCGTGCTGCTCGTGCGGCTGCTGGTGGGCGGCTCGCCCAAGCTCGTGCCGGGTCGCGGGCAGGCGGTGATCGAGGGCGCGATTTCCTGGATTAAGGAGCTGATCGAGCCGATTGTCGGCAAGCGCATGGTCGGGCCCACCTTTCCGCTGATCTTTGGCCTCTTCATTTTTATTCTCATCCACAACTGGAGCGGGATGCTCCCCGGCGTCGGCACTTACGGCTTCATCGGTGGCGAGCGCGAGCTGACCTACTTCCAACGCCCGGCCAATTCCGACCTCAATATGACGCTGGCGCTGGCGCTGATCGTCCAGATCGCCTGGTTCTACTTCGTGCTCAACCCCAAGTATGCCGGCGCGAAGGTGCTGATTTACGACCTCTTCGGCAACAAGGCGGACAAGGCCGAGACGCCGATCGCGATTTACATTTTCCTCTTCCCCGTCTTCTTTGCGGTGGGCTTGATCGAGGTCATTTCGATTCTTTTCCGCAACGTCAGCCTCAGCTTTCGTCTCTACGGCAACGTGTTCGGCGGCGAAAACCTGCTGACCAATATGCTCGGCATGGGCGAAAACCTGCTGACCCCCTTCTTCGCCTGGATAATCGCTGTGCCCTTCTATGGGCTGGAGATTCTGATCGGCTTTGTGCAGGCCTTCGTCTTTGCGCTGCTCACCGCGGTTTACATCGGGCTGATTTGTAATCATGGGGACGACCACGGCAGCGCGCACGCCCACTAAACCTTTCCCGGCGGGATCATGCAGAGCATTAAATAAAGCGTGGACGCCGAGACCAACCGTTAAAACAACCAAATAAAGAATTATGGACTACACCATCCTTGCAGAACTCACTGGCAACATCGCCAAAGGTCTCACCGCCGGTCTCGGCTGCGCCGCCGCCGCCATTGGCGTGGGTCTGGTCGGCACCAAGGCCGTCGAGGCTGTCGGTCGCAACCCCGGCGCATCCACCAAGATCCTCGTCCAAAGCATCATCGGGATGGCGCTCGCCGAGGCGGTCGCCTTCTACTCGCTGTTCCTTACCGGCGGTATGTAATTTGACTGCACGCCGGGAGTTTGCCTCAAGGTGGCTCCCGGCGTGACCCTTTCCTTCGCATCCCTCATTGCGCTTTAATACCATGCTTCTCGATCTGATGCCCACGCTTGCCGCTGCTGCTGCGGACGCCCAAACCGCTTCCGATGGTGGCAACATCCTGACCACGATCTTCGGGCCATTTGGCGTGCAGCTCGACATGCTGATCGCCCAGATGCTGACCTTCGCGATTGTGGCGGCCATCATCTACTTCCTCGCCGTCAAGCCGATCACCGCCACGATGGATGAGCGGAACAAGAAGATTTCCGATGGCTTGCAGTATGCCGAGGAGATGAAGAGTCGCCTGGCCGAGGCCGAGCGCGAGAAAACGGAGACCATTCGCGAGGCGCAACAGGAAGCGCAGAAGATCGTGCAGGCCTCCAAGCACCGCGCCGACGAGCTTTACAACCAGAAGACCGCCGAGGCGCAGCGCAAGGTCGAAGACATGACCGCCAAAGCCCGCGAGGCCAACGAACTCGAGCGCAAGAAGCTCCTCAACGAAGCCCGTGGCGAAGTCGCCCGCCTCGTCGTTGCCACTGCCGCCCAAGTCCTCGAAAAAGAACTCGACGAAGCCGAACGCAAGCGCTTCAACACCGCCGCCACCAAACAACTTGCAGGATAAATTCAGAAGTCAGAATTCAAAAGTCAGAATTCAAAAGTCAGAAAAGCAGCGCATGCATCCTCCTATTTTCAAAGCTCAGTCCTTTGCGACTTAGCGTCTTTGCGAGAGACTTCATTTTTAACCACTCAAATTTCTGACTTCTGCCTTCTGAATTCTGACTTTTAAAGCTTCTCCGCCTCTCTGCGTGAGAATAAAAAAGCAAGCCTTCGATTCGACCACTTATAAATGAAAGCAGACAAACACAGTCGCCAATTTGCCAAGCGTCTTCTGACGCTCTCGCAGGATGCCGAGGGCACGGTTGACCCCGAGCGCGTGAGTGCCGTGCTGGCGGCCTTGAAGAAGTCGCCACCGCGCAACTACAAGCAGGTCTTGAAGAGCTACCTTTACCTCGTGCGCCGCGAGATCGCCCGCCGCACCGCCATCATCGAGCACGCTGGCCCCATCGACCCCGAGCAAGTCGAGTCCATCCGCCAGAGCATGACCCAACGCTACGGCTACCCCATCACCACCGAAACCCGTCCCAACCCACAACTCTTCGCTGGCCTCCGCGTCCGCATAGGCGACGACGTCTACGACGCCTCCGCACTTGGCAGACTCGCCCAACTTTCCTCCGCCGCATAAGCTAGCGGCAATCATGAGCCCTTACCATCAGGTCAAAAACATCCACTTTTCCGGCGAGCAAATGCATCTGGAAATTGATGGCCAGACACACCGCTTCGACCTCGCTAGCATTTCCGACCGACTCGCCGCTGCCTCACCCGACCAACGTCAACACTTCCAGATTTCACCCTCCGGTTACGGCATTCACTGGCCGCTTATTGACGAAGATCTTTCCATTGACGGCCTACTCGGCATCCATCACCA
Source organism: uncultured Opitutales bacterium (assembly GCA_964420355.1). Taxonomy (GTDB): domain Bacteria; phylum Verrucomicrobiota; class Verrucomicrobiia; order Opitutales; family JABSRG01; genus CAYQTM01. The sequence continues at coordinate 309 of CAYQTM010000054.1, read as the reverse complement.
ACCGCCAAAGCTCACCGCAGCCCAATAGCTCCCCAACTCTGTCTAACTCTGAGTTCTCCTGTAAAAAGTTTTTTCCTTATTCCTTTATTTAAATCAGCATGAGCAGTATCGTTTCTGAAATCGAACAAGCCATTGCCGGCCTTGAGGCAGGCGTGAGCGAGGCCAATACCGGGGAGATTCTCTCGGTTGCGGACGGGGTGGCGAAGATCAGCGGCCTGTCCAAGGTCATGTATAATGAGCTGGTTGAGTTCCCCGGCGGGATGATGGGCGTGGCCTTGAATCTCGAAGAGGATGAGGTCGGCTGCGTCG
>CAYQTM010000053.1:0-8311 GCA_964420355.1 uncultured Opitutales bacterium | reverse complement strand
CAAATCCCTGTCGCTCCGGTAAATCTTGTCAACACCCCTCCTGAGTAGTTACCAACAAACAAGCTCTCTGAGCCTCGGCAGCGATACGCCTGCCCAATCTCCCCGCGCCCTCCGACTCTCAAGCGAAGCGGGCGTGATAAAAAAATCCGTATGCCCCGAACCCGCCCATTCTAACTTGTGACTTGCGACTTGCGACTTGTGACTTGCCCGCGTTTTGCGTTTAACGCGCTTCGATTTGCGCTCGGCGGCGGCTTCAGTAAGAATATCCGTTTACTGTAAAAACTTTGCGAAAAATACCCGAAAAGCCAAACAATCCAATCTACCCAACCCAGCCCTTTTCACTCACTCAATTTTCCGCTAAACTGCGTCCCATCACAACGACACCTCCTCCCTATTCGACAGACATGAAATTTTCCTTCACCCACCTGACCTCCCCTACCCTTCTCCTCGCGGGACTGCTCGCCCTCGTCGGCTGCGGCGGCAACAATGGCGATCAGGGTCTCGCCGACCCCGACTCCTTCGCCCGCCTGCCCGATGTCACCACCGCCGACCCCGCCGAGCTTTCCGGCCTCGCCGCCGAAATCCGCGAGTATTACGAAACCAAGATCAACCTCCCGCCCGATGTCTGGGAAGCCCGCGAAGCCGGGCGCATCTCGCAGGAAGCAATCGATGAGCGCACCGCCGCTGGTGAATTCCAGAAATTCTTTACCTTCGCCACCCCTGAGGACATTCCTGCCGATCTCACCTGGGAAGATGGCATGGACTTGCCCGATCTCGGCTCCCCCGAGGCGGTCAAAGGCGGCACTCGCTATGGCGCGCTCCAAGACTTCCCACGCACCCTGCGCCTGGTCGGCCCCGACTCCAATAACAGCTTTCGCGGCTACATCCTCGACGACGTGCAGATGAGCTTCGCCCACCGCCACCCCAACGTCACCGAGGTCGATGCCGATGGTTTCCATAAGTTCCCGGGTCTCGCCGAACGCTGGGCCATCGACCAGGACAACCGCACCGTTTACGTCAAAATCAACCCCAACGCCCGCTGGTCTGATGGCGAACCCGTCACCACCGAAGACGTCTTCTTCATGTTCTACTTCTTCCACTCCCCGTGGATTCAAGCCCCCTGGTACAACAACTGGTATAACCGCTCCTACGACAACGTCACCCGCTACGACGACCTCACCTTTTCCATCACCGTCCCCGAGGCCAAGCCCGACATGAGCAGCCGCGTCCTCGGCCTCCGCCCCGTGCCCGCTCACTTCTACGGCGACTTCGGCCCCGATTACGTCACCCGCTACCAGTGGGCACTCGAACCGACCCTCTCCCCCTACCTCATCACGCCCGACAACTTCAAAAAGAACCAGTTCATCCGCTTCACCCGCAACGACGACTGGTGGGCCAAGGACAACAAATACTGGCGCAACCGCTACAACGTCGACGCCATCCAACTCCGCGTCATCCGCGAAACCAGCAAGGCTTTCGAGGCCTTCCGCAAGGGCGAACTGGACTCATTTGGCATGAATTTGCCCGAGTATTACTACGAGCGCATGCCCAACGACAGCGATTTGGTCGAAAATGGCTTCATCCACAAATACACCTTTTATAATGAAGTGCCCCGCCCCACCTTCGGCCTCTGGATCAACCAGTCGAAATCCCTCCTCGACAATCCCGATGTGCGCCGAGGCATTCAATATGCCAGCAATTGGGGCAAGGTGATCGATCAGTATTTTCGGGGCGACTACGCCCGCATGCGTACCACCGCCGATGGCTACGGCGTATTTACCCACCCGACGATGGAGGCGCGCCCCTTCGATGTCGAGCGGGCGCTGTCGGCCTTCGAGCGTGCGGGCTTCACCGAGCGCGACGAGGATGGCATCTTAGTCAATGAGGAAGGCGAGCGACTCTCCTTCACCATCACCAGCGGCTATGAAGAGATGGGATCCATTCTCGCCATCTTGCAGGAAGAGGCGCTCAAGGCCGGGCTGGATTTTCAGATCGAAGTGCTCGACGGCACCGCGGCCTGGAAGAAGATTCAGGAGAAAAATCACGACATCGCTTTCAGCGCCTTTGGCGTCTCGCCCGAGATGTATCCGCGCTACTGGGAGACTTATCACTCAATCAATGCCTACGATCAGCCCTTTTTGCCAAGTGGGGAGGTCAATCCCGAGCGGGTGGTCAAGACCCAGACCAACAACCTCCAGAGCATCGCCCTGCAGGAACTCGACAAGCTGATCGAGCGCTACCGCGCCTCTGAGGATGCCGAGGAGATGATCGAGCTGGCGCACCAGATGGAAGAAATTCTCTACGAGGACGCCTCCTTTGTCCCCGGCTTCGTCATGCCCTTCTATCGCTGGGCGAACTGGCGCTGGGTGCGCTGGCCCGAAGATCTCAACGTGAAGATCAGCGGCGGCCCCAGCGAATACAGCCTCCACTGGATCGAGCCCGGCGCGCGCGAGGAAACCATGCGTGCCCTGCGCGCGGGCGAAACCTTCGAGCCGGTCATCAAAACCGTCGACAAATACAGCACTTACGACGCGGAGTGAGCCACGCCCGCGCCGGAGAGCGCGATTGCTTTTTAAGGCCGCTTCCCTATTTTGTGGGGAACTGAGTTGATCTATGCCTGCGACCCGCACCATTCCCTTTCTCGATCTGTCCGCCCAACATGCCGCGTTGCGCGAGGAAATTTCCGCAGCGCTGCTGAAGGTGCTCGACGAGACCAACTTTGCGCTGGGGCCGGCGGTCGAGAGCTTCGAGCAGCGCTTTGCCGAGTGGGTGGGCGTGCGCCATGCCATCGGCACCAACTCGGGAACGAGTGCGCTGCACCTGGCGCTGCGGGCGCTCGACATCAAGCCGGGCGACGAGGTGATCGTGCCCGCCTTCACCTTTGTCTCGCCGGTTTCGACCGTGGTTTACTGCGGTGCCAAACCGGTGTTTGCCGACATCGACCCGCAGACCTTCACCCTCGATCCGGCGGCGGTCGAGGCGGCCATCACGCCGCGCACCAAGGCGATCATCCCCGTCCACCTCTACGGCCAACCCGCCGAGATGACGCCCCTGCTCGCCCTTGCCGAAAAGCATGGCCTGCGCCTCATCGAGGACGCCGCTCAGGCGCATGGGGCGCGCTATCACAGCGAGCCGGCGGGCACCCTCGGCTCGCTGGGCTGTTTCAGCTTTTATCCGACCAAGAACCTCGGCTCGGCGGGCGAAGCCGGCATGGTGGTGACCAATGACGACCAACTGGCGCACGATGTCCGCATCCTGCGCAACTGGGGTTCTGAGCGCCGCTACGAGCACACCCACCTCGGCTACAACTATCGCATGGAAGGCTTTCAAGGCGCGGTGCTGGGCGTGAAACTGCCGCACCTGAGCGCCTGGAACGCCGCGCGCCGCCGCATCTCCGAGCGCTACACCGAGCGCCTCCAAGGGCTGCCGGGCATCGTGCTGCCGCGCGAAGCCGAGGGGCGACGCCACGTCTGGCACGTTTACAGTGTACTGCTCGACGAACGCGACCGCGTGCGCGCCGAGCTGGCCGAGTGCGGCGTCCAGACCGCCATTTACTACCCGATCCCCCTCCACCTGCAACCCTGCTTCAGCAACCTCGGCCACCAGCCCGGCGAGTTCCCAGCCGCCGAATCCGCTGCCCGACGCCAGCTCGCCCTGCCCATCTACCCCGAAATGCCGGACGAGGACGTCGAAGCCGTCTGCGAGGCGCTCAAGGCGGTGTTTTGATTTTTTGGCCTCACGCCAAGACCCGAAGACCCAAAGAGCGGAAGTTGTCCAAAAATTCGACAGAGCCGTAGCGGAGAAAAAAAGTGAAGGTTTATCGTGGCCAGAGAGCCGCATCTATGATGCGGTAGGGTTATGGATATTCAAAAAGACAAGGTTGTTTCGATCGATTATAAGCTGACCGATGACTCGGGGCAGGTGCTCGACACGAGCGAGGGGCGCGAGCCGCTGGCTTATCTGCACGGGCATCAGAATATCGTGCCGGGTCTGGAAAAGGCGCTTGAAGGCAAGAGCGAGGGCGAGAGCCTGGATGTGGTGGTCGAGCCGAGCGAGGGCTATGGCGAGATCAATCAAAAGCTGGTGCAAGAGGTGCCACGCAGCCAGTTCCCCGCCGATGCGGATTTGCAGGTGGGGATGATGTTCCGGGCGCAGACCAACGACGGGCAGGAGCGGGTATTCACGATCAAGGACATCGGCGAGGAAGTCGTCACAGTCGACGGCAACCACCCGCTGGCCGGTGCCAACCTCAACTTTGCGGTGCAGATCAAGAGTGTGCGCGAGGCGAGCGAGGAAGAGCTGGAACACGGCCACGCCCACGGCGCTGGCGGCCATCAGCACTGAGCCGTAAGTGTGCAGTTGAAGTCAGCTGGGGCGCCCTGATCAGGCGTTGCCCCAGACTAAATTGAGTGTCACCGTTGGGGCTGACCCGCAGCAAGCGACTCAAAATCGCTTGAAAAACACTCGGTGATTTTCCGTTGAGTCACCATCCGCAGTGCTCTGCGTCATCCCGCAAGTGGCTCAGGGAACTTAGATTTGCCTCCTGCGAATCCAAGCACAGCGGCTAATTCTAGCGTAAAAAGAATGGCCTGCCATGAGCTTGTCGAATGGAATGGCCTGCCATGAGCTTGTCAGGGAGAATGGCCTGCCATGAGCTTGTCAGGGAGAATGGCCTGCCATGAGCTTGTCGAATGGCGTCCCGTAGGGGATTCGAACCCCTGTTGCTGGAATGAAAATCCAGAGTCCTGGACCTGCCTAGACGAACGGGACTAAAGGAGCAGCATTACATGGCTTGTTGTCCGCATCAAGCCCAAAAATAAAGATAAATCAAAACTGGCCTGACTTCGCTTGTGGACTGGCTTTTCAAGAGGCATTTTGCGCTGCCTTAGCTTAGCGACTAAAGCCAAGCCAAGCCCACAGATAATTCCAGAGGTAGAGGCGCGCACCGATGATACCTGCGAGCCGGTTGGGCAGGCGTGCCCGAGGCTGGCCGTCCCAGCAGGCAATAAGTTTACCCCGCCAATAAACATGAGCCTTGAGAGGTGGCAACGCCCCGGGGGTATTCTGAATCAGCTGTATCAGCCGAGCTTCCACTCGGGATCGAGCAGCTGGTGTCGGTAGCGAGCCGTTAATCTCCACCCGCAAGTTGGGAAGCGCCCCTTTGATTTCCATGTGGCTGTCTCCATGATAGAGGCACAGATCCACATTTGCGGAGAGAGGCTTGCCCGAACGGGGTTCACGATGGCTCATTTCTCGTCCGTATGGATGGTCACCTTCCCGCTGACCTTCCAAGGAGCGAAATCGGGATTGTCCCCTGCTTTGCTGGGCACCTGAATCTGCAAGTCATCGAATTCGTAATGGATGCGTGCGCCGCGTCCGGTCAGCTTATCATAGAGCGAAATGGCCAATTCTGGCCATGTGGTGGTTTCTGTAGTTGCGTCGGCCATACCTCTACACTTATCAGCTTGGCCGAGATCGCAAACTGAGTGAACAGATTGCTGCCTGTTTTCTCAGGGAGGAAGAGCCGCTATCAGGGATTGCCACAGGGTTCACCGCTCAGCAATGCCCAAGTGAGCGCCCATCTCTTGCGCGTTCTTGCTTTCGGTGGGTGGGAGGATTATTAGTGATTGTGTATCCATGAAAACTCCTTTGCTCTCCATTTTGTTTTTGATGCTTGGCGGTCTGCTCGGTGGGCTGGTCGGGCAAGAAGCGCCTGCTCCAGAACCCGAAGTCCCGGCACCTGCCGAGGTCGGGGCTGACGATTCCGAAGCTGATACTGCGCCTGTTGAGGAAGTGCCCGAGGCGGTGGAAACGGATGCCGACGCTCTGGCTCCGGAGGAGGCCATGCTGCGCAAGGTCTATGTGGTGCCGATTGAGGGGCCCATTATGAAGCCCCAGCTTTATATCCTGCGGCGTGCGCTCAAGGATGCGATCACGGAGGACGTTTCTTCGATTATTTTACAGATCGACACGCCGGGTGGCGCGGTGGGGGTGACGCTCGAGATGATGGAGGCGCTGGATAATTTTGACGGCCACACCATCGCCTACATCAGCCCCGAGGCGGTTTCGGCGGGTTCGCTGATCGCGGCCTCCTGCGATACGATTTACATGGCACCCGGCAGCGTGGTGGGGGCGGCAGAGGTTGTCACGGGCACGGGCGAGGACGTGCCCGAGGGGATGAGGCGCAAGATCCAGAGCTATCTGGCGGCCAAGGTGCGGGCGCTTTCGGAGACGGATCCGCTGCGCGCCAAGGTGATTCGCGCGATGAGTGAGCCGGATTATGTGCTGGAGATCGACGGCGAGCCGCTGGAAATCAACGGCGATGTTTTGAGCGAGGAAGGCACTCTGCTGACTTTGACCGCTTCCGAGGCGGTGACCGAGGTGGGCGACCCGCCGCAGCGACTCTTTGCGGACGGGATTTTTGAGGATGTGCCGGGCTTGCTCGACGCCCGTTATGGCGCGGACAACTGGGAGCTGAAGGCCTTCGAGGTGACCTGGTCGGAGGAGTTGGCGAAATACCTGACCATGATCGCACCGGGGCTGCTGACTCTGGGCATCCTGCTGCTGGTGCTGGAATTCAAGACACCGGGCTTCGGATTTTTCGGCATCAGCGGCATCGCGCTGCTGGTGATCGTCTTTCTCAGCAACTACACCGCTGGGCTGGCGGGCTATGAGGCGCTTCTTCTGATTATATTGGGGGCGGCGCTTATCCTGATTGAGCTGCTGCTGATTCCGGGAATCCTAATCTTCATGGGGTTGGGCTTTTTGATGATGCTGGGCGGCATGGTGTGGATGCTGGCTGACGTCTGGCCGACGCCCGGCGGCGGGATCGATTTCGACGCGAGCGCCTTCACTTGGGCGATTCTGCAGGCGATGACCGCCTTTGGGCTGGCGCTGATCGGCGCGATGCTGCTGGCCTATGTGCTGCCCAATACCTTTTTGCGGCGCTTCGTCATGCTGGAAAGCACGGTGGGTGGTGGACGTCCCGGTGCCGATACCGCTGGCGGCGAGGGCATCGCGGGAGCCAGCACTCAGCCAGATAGTCGCTTGCCTGCGGTGGGCGCGACTGGCGTGGCGGTGACCGCCCTCTTTCCGACCGGTGAGGTGGAGATCGGCGGCGAACGCTACGAGGCGCGCGCCCGGCTCTCCATGCTCAACGCCGGCACCCGCATCCGCGTGACTGGCCACGGCGACTACGCGCTGCTGGTCGAGGCAGACCGCGGCTGAACCGGCGGGCGGCGGCAACTCGGAGATTGCACTGCGCGGCGCGATGGCCGATGCTGGAAGGATGGGAAGTGTCTTCGGAAAAGTCTTTACGATCAGCACCTGGGGCGAGAGCCACGGCGGCGGGATCGGCGTGGTGCTCGATGGGTGCCCGGCCAACCTGCCGCTGAGCGAGGCCGATATTCAGGCGGAGCTGGATCGGCGGCGACCCGGCCAGAGCAAGATCACCACGCAGCGCAAGGAGAGCGACGAGGTGCGCATCGTCTCGGGGGTGTATGAGGGGCGCACGCTCGGGACGCCCATCGCCATGCTGATCCCCAACAAGGACGCGATGCCGCAGGCCTATGCTGAGATGCGTGAGAAATACCGTCCCTCGCACGCCGATTACACCTACCAGATGAAATACGGCCACCGCAATCCGGAGGGCGGCGGACGCTCCAGCGCGCGCGAGACCGCCGGGCGCGTGGCGGCGGGGGCGGTGGCGAAGAAGCTGCTCAGTCTGGCCAGCCAGGTCGAGATGAGCGCCTACGTCTCGGCCATCCACGAGATCGAGGCACCCGCCGAGCTGCCCTTCCCGACGCTGCAGGAGGTCGAGGCCAACCCTGTCCGCTGCCCTGACCCCGAGGCCGCCGCCGCGATGGAGGCGCGCATCGCCGAGGCGCGGGATCGCGGCAACTCTGTGGGCGGTATTATCACCTGCCGCGTGCGCGGGCTGCCGGTCGGGCTGGGCGAGCCCATCTTTGACCGCCTGGAGGCCGAGCTGGCCAAGGCCATGCTCTCGCTGCCCGCGACCAAGGGCTTTGAGGTGGGCAGCGGCTTTGCCGGCACCCGGCTGACCGGTGCCGAGCATAACGACATCTTTCGCAGCGAAGGCGGCCAAATCCGCACCAGCACCAACCGCTCGGGCGGTGTGCAAGGTGGCATCACCAACGGCGAAGAGCTTTACTTCCGCGTCGCCTTCAAACCCACCGCCACCATCCTCACCAAGCAGGACACCGTCGACACCAGCGGTCAGGAGACCAGCCTCAAAGCCCGCGGCCGCCACGACCCCTGCGTCGTCCCCCGCGCCGTCCCCATCGTCGAAGCC